>JAISFK010000081.1 GCA_031263625.1 Clostridiales bacterium | reverse complement strand
GCCGTCGCGTTCATGCGCGACGCCATAATGGCAAATCCGGGAGAGGTCTGCCTGCTGGCCATAGGGCCCATGACGAACGTCGCGCTGCTGTTCGCCGTCTACCCGGAGGCCGCCGCGCTGCTGGGCGGACTGACCGTGATGGGCGGGGACTTTCTGCGCGGCGGCGAGGCGCTTGAGTGGAACATCATCTGCGACCCGCACGCGGCGAGCATGATGTACGCCTGCGGCGCCCCCACCCACCGATCTGTCGGGCTCAATGCCACGACCCGCGTCACGATGCGCGCGAAGGAAGTGTACGAGCGCTTTTCGCACCCGCTGCTCCGCATAGTCGCCGACTATGCGGAGGTATTCTTCCGGGGCGCGGCTGTCGCGGGCGGCGTGCTCACGTTCCACGACCCGCTCGCCGCCGTGACGCTGTTCGACGGCGGCGTGTGCGAGTTCCGGCGCGGCCGCGTGTCCGTGGAGCTGGCGGACCAGGCCCGCCTCGGAAGGACGGAATTTGCGGAAGCTGGGGCTGGGGCGGGAGCGGTTGAGGCAGGGGCGGCTGGAGCGGCGGTTGCGGTGGCGGGCGCCGCGCCCGGCGAGTGGCCGCACGAGGTGGCGAGCTCAGTCAGCCCAGAAAAATTCTTCGAGGCGTACTTTTCGGTGTTTGGGTGATTGCCGCCCAAAACCTTTGGGCAGGCGCGTATAACATTATTTAAGGAACTTTAAGGAGGATTCGAGCATGGGCAAGAAACTGGTAGCGTTTTTTTCGGCGAGCGGCGTCACCCGCAAGGTGGCGGAGGCATTGGCGGAGGCGGCGGGCGCCGACCTGTATGAGATCAAGCCGCAAGTGCCGTACACAAAGGCCGACGTGGACTGGCAGGACGACAAATCGCGCAGCTCGATCGAGATGCGCGACAAGTCCTCGCGCCCCGCAATCGCCGACAAGAACGCGAATGTCGGCGCGTATGACGCGGTATTCGTCGGATTCCCGATCTGGTGGTATGTCGCGCCCACCATCGTCAACACTTTCCTCGAAAGCTACGACTTTGCGGGAAAGACCATCGTGCCGTTCGCCACATCCGGGAGCAGCGGCATCGGCGAAACGGCGGCCGCCCTCAAAGGGAGCGTGGACGCCACGGCGACCGTCGCGGCGGGCAAAATGCTGAACGGGAATCAGACAAAAGAAAGCCTGGCCGCCTGGGTCGGCAGCCTCGGCCTCGGCCTGTAAAACTGCGCGAGGCGCGTAACGTAACGGTGCAATATGGCGCAAGATGCGCCTTGCTGGCGCGCGCTGGCGCGAAAGGGGGGACGGCCCGCATGGAGGAACTGACCGCGACAGTCAAAAACGCGCTTCTCGCGCTCGGCGCGGACATCGTTGGCTTCGGCGACATATCCGAGCTGCCGCCCAGTGTGCGCGAGGGCTTGCCCGTGGGAATCAGCATTGCGGTCAAGTATCCCAAAGCCGTCATCCGGGGAATTTCGGAGCTGCCGACGCGGGAATACCGCGAATGGTACGACAGGCTGAACAGGCGCCTCGACATGATAGCCTCGCAGGGCGCCGAGCTTCTTGTTGGGCGGGGCTGCAGGGCGATTGCGCAGACGAGGGCGCGCGTCGGCGCCGGGGAGACGGAATACAGCACCGTCCTGCCCCACAAGACCGTCGCCACGAGAGCGGGGATTGGTTGGATAGGAAAATGCGCGCTGCTCGTGACGAAGCAGTACGGGTCCATGGTGAGGCTGTCGTCCATTCTCACGGACGCCCCGCTCGACCTCGCCGAGCCGACAAACAAGTCCCTGTGCGGGGATTGCCGCGCTTGCGCGAGCGCCTGCCCCGCCGGGGCCGTCTCCGGCAAGCTGTGGGAAGCCGGGCTTTATCGGGACGAGTTTTTTGACCCGATAAAATGCCGCAAGACGGCCCGCGAGCGGGCGATGAAGGGTTTCGGCGGCGAGGGCTCCATTTGCGGCAAGTGCATAGAGGCGTGCCCGCACACGCGCGGCTACCTTGATGGCGGCGGCGCGCCTGACGAGGCGGCGCTTCGGCCTGTCGGCCCGGCCGATGTTCCCGATGCGGTTGACATGGCATGGCGGGTGTTTTCGGAATTCGAAGCCCCGTGCTATGCCCAAGAGGGCATAGACGAGTTTCGCCGTTTTCTTGATGGCCTCCCCCAAAACGCAGAGCTGCAAATGACCGGTTGCTGGAAGGATTCCGCGCTCATCGGGCTGATAGCGGTCAGGCCGCCATGCCACATCGCGCTGCTATTCGTGGACAAGGCGCACCATAGGCAAGGCATAGCCCGCCTACTCTGGAAGTCCGTGCTTGCGGCCGAAGCCTTCGCGGGCGGCCATGGCGCGGCGACGGTCAATTCATCGCCGTATGCGGTGGAGATCTACAAGCGGCTCGGCTTCGTTCCGACAAGCGAGGAACAGACCGTGAACGGTATGCGCTTTGTGCCCATGAGATTTGAATTTGGATGAAGCAAGCCACGGCAAGGCGGCGCGAGGCGCGCTGGCAACGCGGGCGCCTTGCGCAGAACGCCCGGCAACGCGGCAAACTGCGCAGGGCGCCAGGCGATTCTCAGAGGCCGCCTCTCAGCGCGGGCGCGCGGAGGCGCGCGTTCCCGACGCTTTTCAGGACGCGCAGGTCGCTGTCGGCGATATGCTCGCCCGGCTCGCCCACTTCGATGCCGGCGACGGCGATGTCGCCCGCGCTCCTTGCGGTTTCGTCGATCCCCAGGCTTATCGCGGCGTCGATGTACGCGCGGATGTCCGCGTTGCCCTCGCCTATTACGCTGTTCGTGTGCGCGAGCCCGCAGTTGTCGGATATGTGCATGTGGATCATCCTGCCCTTGAGCTTTTCCAGCGATTCCGGCGGCTCGCGGAGGATGTTCAGATGGCCTATGTCAACGTTGGCGTACAGGTTGGCGCAACCCACTCTCTCAAGCATGTCCGCCATGGCGTCCACGCTGTTCAGCACATGCAGCGCCTCCGGCTCAAGCTCCATGGCGACGAGCAGCCCCTCGCCAGAGCACCATTCGCAGAACTCGGCTATGACGCCCGCCGCGTTGCCCGTCGCTTCTTCGCGGGACAGGTAAAAATCCACGTTGCCGCACCCTTTGCCGATTAGCACCTGCTTCCCGCCAAGCCTTTTCACGAGGCGCCCCGCGCTCTTGAGCTGATCGAGCGCGAAAGCGCGCTCCTGCGCGTCGGGCGAGCCTATGTTGCCCTCGGCGCAAGTGACGACGCTGGACGCGACAATCCCATGGCGCCTAAATTCGCCCGCCGCGCGCTCTTGCTGCCATGCCGGGCAGAGCGCGGGATTGTACTCCCCGAACGCCAGCACGTCCGCGTACCGAACGCCGTGCGAGGCGATGAGCGCCGCCTGCCGCTCAAGCGGGATCCCGGCCAGTTCGTAAACGATTGTTCCCAACCCCAATTCCATGCAAATGCCTCCTTTTCATGTCCATGTTCGATGCGCAACCTGTGTCTGAAGCGGCTGCCTGGCACGGGCGCACGGCACCGCTGTCCGGCGCGGCCGTTTGGAGCGCCGGCCGGCGACAGGTAGTCGTCTGCTGGCGCTACGGGCTGTCGCTTCAGGCGCGGGCCGCGAGTTCCGCTCATAGGGAGCGCAGTATGTCGGCGCTGGCGTCGCACAGCGCGGCGTACTGGCGAAAGCGCTTCTCGTAGTGCTCGCGGACGGCGCCGCGCGGCTCGTAGGTTCTGCCGGGCTTCGCGAGGCAGGCCGCTTCGCTTGGCGAGCTGTATACTCCCGCCGCCACGCCGGCCAGCATTGCCGCGCCGAGGCACGCGGCCTCGCCGACTTTGAGCGTTTCGACGGGCACGCGGCAGATGTCCGCTTTCAGCTGCGGGCTGAACTCGCCCCGCGCCCCGCCGCCGGCGCAGCGCAGGCGGTCGATCGGGATCCCTGCCTCGCGCATTGCGCCGATGTTGACGCGCATGTCAAACGCCAGCGATTCGAGGATGGCCCGCGCGATGTCGGAGCGCGTGCTCGACAGCGTGAGCCCGGCAATCATGCCGCGCATTGACAGGTCGTTCGCGGGCGTCCCGCGCCCGTTGAAATACGGCAGCGCCAGCAGCGGCGACGGGTCTGCGGACAGGCCCGCGACTATGCGGGCATAGTCCGGCGAGCCGCCTCCGCCGCGCGCCGGCTGCGATGGCTGCGGCACAGACTGCGGCATGGGCCGCGATAGCGGTTGCGCGGCCGCTTGCGCTGGCGGGGCCGGCGCTCCGCACAGTTCCTCCGCGAACCATTTGAGCAAAAGGCCCGCCGCGTGGTTCAGCGAAAACGTGAAGTAGCGCTCCGCGTCGGCGTGAAAATAGCAGGGGAAACCCGCGCCGAACATGCGCCCGTCCAGCTTGGGCCCGGCCAGGACGGCGGAGATCGCTTCGGCGCTGCCGTGCGAGTCCAGCGCCATGCCCGGCGCGATCCCGGCGCCCGCGGCGGCGGCCGACTGGTCGTGCGCGCCGGCCGCCAGCAGGGCGGACGGGCTGATGGACAGCGCGTCGCAGATGTCGCGGCGCAGGCGGCCCACGGGGGAGCCCGCCTTAATCGGCCTGGAGAGCTGGGCGCGGCTTATGCCCGCGGCCGCAAGCAGCTCGTCGTCCCAGTCGCGCGCGGCCAGCCGCATGCCCATTGTCCGGGACGCCATCCCATAGTCTATGGCCGGCTCGTCCGCCCCCAGCCGGTACAGCGCGTAGTCCGCATAGGTCATGTACCGATGCGTCTTCGCGGCGACGCGGGGGTTGCTCTCGGTCATCCACCGGATTTTGCAGAGCGCGTTCATCGGGTGGGGCGCCATCCCTGTCCGCTCGAACAGCGCCCGCGCGCCGAACTCGTCGGCGAACAGCCTTGCCTGCCCCGCGCTTCGGTAGTCCATGCCCAGCTGCATCGGCGCGAGCGGGCGCATGTCCCTGCCGAGCGGCATGACGGCGTCGCCCTGCACGGACAGCGACACGCTGCCGATGTCGCGGCCGCAGCGGGCCGCCGCCTCGCCCATCGCGCCCAGCAGCGCGTCGAACACGCTCTCGGCGTCCTGCTCGGCGCAGCCCGGCCGCGAGCCGGAGATGGGTATCGCGCGGGAGCAAAAGCTCACGGGCTCCGCGTTTTCGCCGAACACGGCGGCTTTTACGCTCGTCGTGCCTATATCAAGCCCCATCAGCAGCATATGCTCGCTCGCTTCCCGCCGCTTGCAGGCGCGCCGCCGCGCAAGCGCCCTGCTTTCCGGGCGCTCCCGCCCGCGCGGCTGCCCATGCCCCCGCCCGCGCGGCGCCCCATTCTTCCGGCACGGCGCCCCATGCGCGAAAACCTGCCTGCGCCCATGTTCATGGCCGTCCTTTCAAGCGCGCCTTCATATGCCTTGCATTTGCTGGCCGCGCCTTTATATGCCTCATATTTATATGCCTTGTATCCATACGCCTTGCATCCATATGCCTCATATTTATATGCCTTGTATTTATTGGCCGCATGCCTTGTATTTACTGGCCGCGCCTCAGCCGAGCAGCTGATCCTGCATCCGGCGGAGCTGGAGCAGCACGGAATCTTCCGGCAGGGCGACCGCGCCGAGCGCGATGGCCTCGTCCTTCGCCACGTCGCGCGTCAGGGCCGCGCCCTTGGCCAGGCCGACCGGAAGCAGGCCCGCGCCCTTCGCCGCGTCGCGCGTCTCTATGCTCGCCCTGTAGCAGTGCCCGCCGATGCCGTCCAGCGTTTCCCCGGCCCTGAGATCCCGCTTTGCCACGGTTATGCACTCGGACGCCAGCCGGCGCATCGGGTGCGCGGTGGATTCGCCGTAGATCACGGCCTGCGCCGCAGAGAGCGGCGTTTCTATGGAGCACAGGTGGTACGGCCGGAACAGCAGGTAGTTCGGGCCGTCCCCCATGTCGCGCTGCGCGAGGCCCTCGATTATGCGCCTGCTGTCCGTGCTGACCACGACGAAGACGCCTGGGTTGATGTCGCCGATGCCGTAGTCCACGGCGCCCTCGCGGCCCAGGATGCCGCCCTGGCTTTTCAGGGAGAACACCCTTGCCAGATCCTTCGTGTCGCATCTGGGGCCGTGCATGCCGCGGACATCGGGCAAAAGCCCTGTCGCGTTTGAAACGGCGGCCATCTCGACCATCGTCTTGGAGCCGTCCACAAATTCCACGAGCATTCTGGGATTCATCCGCCGCTGCGCGGCTTTTTGCGCCCACTCCTCCTGCCCCGGGTTCGCGTATATGTCGAGCGGGTTGTTCTTCCCCTTGCCCGCCGCCACGATCTTGAAGCCGAGCGCCCTCGCGAAGCGCCAGAGCTCGACGATGGCGCCGGGCTCGTCGCCGGCCGCCAGAGAGTACACGACGCCCGCCCGCTCGCACAGGAGCCGCAGGATTGGCCCCACCGTGACGTCGCACTCCACGCTCATCATGACGATGTGCTTCTTGAAAAAGACGCATTCCATCGCGGTGCGGGCCCCCATCTCCGGGGAGCCCGTCGCGTCTATGACGCAGCGGACGCCGCTCAGGCGGACGGCCGCCCTGTAGTTCGCCGTCGCTATGCAGCGGCCCAAACGCGCCGCCTTTTCGGCCTCGTCCTCGTCGTCCGTCAGCGCGACGTCGGCCCGCCTGTCGGAGTGCCGGTACGCCTCGGCGGCGACGCCCGCGTCGAGATCGGCGACGGCTGCCAGCCGCATGCCCGCCATCTTCCCGATCTGCGCGGCAATGTCCTTGCCCATCTGGCCTGCCCCTATGAGCGCCACGCCTATCGGCTCGCCGTCGCGCTCAAGCGTCTCAAGCTTTTTGTCTATCTCGTGCATGTCGGTGGCATCCTTCCGATGAAATTATTGAAATTATTCCCCTGAAATTATACTGACGAGCATTTGAATTTTCCATTAAACGCGAGTCAGTAATACTCGTTTCCTCTGTCCGACCGCACATTGCGGCCGGAATCCCCAATCGAGCACGAGTATATTCTGCCCGCGCGCCCCGCCCTGCGGCATGTCACGGCAGCGGCATGTCACGACTGCGGCATGTCACGACTGCGGCATGTTACGGCCGCGGCATGTCACGGCAGCGGCTGCCGCGCCCACGGGTCGAGCATGATCTTTACGGCCTTGCCCGATCGCAGGCGCTCAATGCCCCGCGCGGCCTCGCGCAGGGGGAGCACGTGGCTTATGTAGCGCTCCGGCCTGACATGGCCGGCGCGTATGGCCGAAAGCGCGTCCGCAAGCCCGGTCGCCGGGTATGAGAACGAGCCTGTCACGGTTATCTCGCCGTAGTGGATCGCGTTTGAGTTGAGGCGCGACAGCTCGGCCGACGCCGGCGCGCCCCCGTAGATCACGAGCACGCCCCGCTTGCGGCACAGCGCGAGCGCCCGCTCCTGCGCGGACGCGTCCGGCACGGCGCAAATCGCGAAGTCCACGCCTATGCCGCCCGTCGCCCGCATGACCTGCTCGCGGCAGCCCTCGGGGTCGCGGCTGTCCAGCAGCAGGTCCGGCTGGAAGCCGGCCGCCGTTTCAAGCCTGTCCAGCCCGGCGATGAACACTTTTGACGCGCCCCGCGCCCGCGCGACCTCGGCGTGCAGGCAGCCGACGGGGCCGTCGCCTATGATCAGCGCGCTGTCGCCGAGGGAAACGCCGACGCGCTTCTGGCAGGCCAGCACCGCCGAAACGGTTTCCGCGAATGCCGCGTGCGTCCAGCTCATGCCCGCCGGCACGGGCTCGGCGAAGCCATGCTCCAGCACGTCGCGCGGCAGGGCGACATACTGCGCGAACCCGCCCGGCAGATGCGTCCCCAGCATGCGGTGGCGCAGGCACAGGTTGACCAGCCCCCGCCGGCAGTAGTAGCACTCGCCGCAGCTGATGTCCGGCGCCAGCGCGACGCGATCCCCGGCGCGGAAGCGGGAGGCGCCGGGCGCCGCCTCCACGATTTCGCCCGCTATCTCGTGGCCGATAATCTGCTCGGCCGCGCCGCCCTTCAGGCCGTTATAATAGGCGCGCACGTCGCTGCCGCATATGCCGCACGCCATCACGCGCACCAGGGCGCCGCCGTCCGGGCATTCTGGGATCGGGCGGCGCTCGATGGCCATGTTCTCCGGGCCGCGAAACACGGCGCATTCCATGAGCGCGCCGCCGCGCTCGCCCCAGCGCCCGCCGTCGCGCGCGTCCTCGTGCGCGCTTTCGTGCGAGCCGTCGCATGTGCCGTCGCATGTGCCATCGCGCATGTCGCCGCGCGCACCCCTGCCGTCGCATGCGCCATCGCGCGCCACCTCGTATGTGCCGCCGCGAGCGCTGTCGCCCGCGCCATTGCGAACGCCGTCAGCCAACTGTTTCCCCTCCGATCTCCCCCGCTTTCAGCAGCCGCTCGCCGACCGCGCCCGCCGGGTGTATGCGGGCGAACCGCTCGCGGGTGTACCCTGTATAGCCCATCAGCGCGACGCTGATGGCGTCAAACACCGCTATGGCCGCCAGGCTGCTCGCAGTCGCGAGCATTCCGAACGGGCAGGGCTCCCGCCCCGCCCGGACTTGCAGGAACAGGTCGGCGTTTCTTGCTATGAGCGAGCCCGCGTTTTCAGACACGGCGATGATTTTGGCCCCTTTCGACCTGCACGCCGGAATGAGCGCCGCAAGCTCCTTGGTGTCGCCGCCCTTTGACACCAGCACGAGGACGTCGCCCTCGCAAAGCGCCCCCAGCCCGCCGTGGACGGCGTCCGACGGGATCATGAAGAAAGCCGGGCGCTCCACGCAGTTCATCGTGTGCGCTATCTTGCGCGCGGCCATCGCGGACGTGCCGCACGCGCAGAGCGCGATTTTGCCGGGGCACCCTGCCAGCATTTCGACGGCGCTCGCGACGGCGTCCATGTCCATGGAATCCGCAACGGCCCTCAGCGCGTCGGCTTCGGCGCGCAGCACGCGCGCGGCCTCGGCCTTGATTTCCCCTCTCGTCATATGCGAGCCCCCTCCGGCATAAAGAATTTTTTGGCGCCATCGCCATTCCCGCATAGCCGCTCCGGGCGTCACCGCCATTCCCGCACCGCCGCTCCAGATGCGCCATCGCCATTCCCAGTGCGCTATCGCCGCTCCATGCGCGGCGCCCCCGCCATTCCAAGCGCGACGCATGAGCCAGGCGCCGTCATCGG
>JAISFK010000518.1 GCA_031263625.1 Clostridiales bacterium | reverse complement strand
CATTTCGCAAATGGAATCGATTTTGTCGCTATATTGTCGCAAAAAGCCCGGTCATGCTCCACGAAAAGCAGAGTCGGCTTGTACGACAGAATCAATTCCTCGATTTGCATCCGCGACAGCACGTCAATGTAATTCAGCGGCTCGTCCCACACGTACAGGTGCGCCTGCTCGCACAGGCTCCGCGCCAGCAGCACTTTTTTCTTCTGCCCCGCGCTGTAATCTCGCATGTTCTTTTCAAACTGCGCCCTGGAAAAATCCAGCTGCCGCAACATTGTCCTGAACAGCGTCCCGTCTACGCCGTATTTAGCGGCGTATTCGTCCAAATCGCCGGCGAGGGGGGACGCATCCTGCGGCACATAGCTGACGGCGAGCCTGCTGGCGAGCGACGCCGTTCCCCCGTGGGGGACGTCCTCGCCGCAGAGCAGTTTCAGCAGGCTGCTTTTCCCGCAGCCATTGCCTCCGATCAGCGCCACCCGCTCGCCCCTGTGAAGCGAAAAGCTCATGCCGCTGAAAACCGCGCCGCCCCCGTAATCCACTGAGAGGTTTTCAACCAGCAGCAGGCGGTCGGAGTGATAGCTCAGCGGCCGGAGTTTGAGCGTGTCGGCGGTTTCGATGTTGCGGAGCAGCTTGGATTTTTCTTCGATGCTGCCCTGCTGCCGGGCTTGTATGGCTTTGGAGCGGGCCATCAGCTTTTTTGCCTTCGCCGCCTGTTTTGGAGCGTATCCCTTTTTGCTGTCCACTTTGACAGGGTCAATGCCGACCTTGCGGCGCTCGGCGCTGTCTGACCAAGCCGCCGTCCTCCGCGCGGCTGCTTCGAGATGCGCTATGTCTTTCTTCAGCCGCTCGTTTTCCTGGAGCTCATATTCGTCCTGCAGCCGCTTGTTGTGCCACCAGGAGCTAAAATTGCCGCTTTGCGCCTCGATGTTTGCCTTGTTGATGGACAACACATGGTCAATGCATTCATCCAAAAACGCCCTGTCATGCGAAACGAGGATGAAGCCGGCCTTGCCGTTCAAATATCTTGCGACAGTCTGCCGCGCCGCCATGTCCAGGTGGTTCGTCGGCTCGTCGATGAGCAGAAAACTGTTTTCCCGCAAGAACAGGCCGGCCAGCAAAACCTTTGTCCGCTCGCCGTTGGAGAGCGTGTCAAGCGGGCGGCAGAGCGCGTCCTCTGCCACTGCCAGCTTTGAGAGCTCCTTTTGGATTTTCCACAGCGGCGCGCCCGGCGCGATGGCAGCCAGAATATCCAGCGCGCTTTGCGACGGGTCGGCGACGGGATACGGGAAATACTCAAAATCCACGCTTGCGGCGATAGCCCCGCCGCACTCGTATTCTCCCATCAGGAGTTTCAGGAACGTTGTCTTGCCCCGCCCGTTGCGCCCGCAGAAACCCAGCTTCCAGTCGGTGTCAATCCGAAAGGACACATCGGTGAAGATATTGTCGTAACTGCCGTCATAGGCGAATGTCAGGTGCGAAACGCCGATTTGTGACATAAAAAATCCCCTTCCGGTTGGAACGGGACGCAGACACGCAAAGACGCAATGCATGCAGGCAAAACCCGCCCGCAGCCAGATACGCGCACCAGTCCAATTCCAACACAACCAAGCCCTTTTGGGCTATCGGCCAAACGGCCAATCGTGTCGGCTATCAGACTAGCGAATCATCCTTGCACCTCACTTATCTTTATTACAAAAAGTATCGCACAAAACGCGCGAAAATGCAAGGTCTTTTTCAAATGCGCGATGCCAGGTCAAAGCCCAGACTAAAGCCTTTTTGCAGCCTTTTTGCGGTCGCTTAAAGCTCAGAGCCGAGAGCCTTTTCCATATGGTAGTCGTCCATCGCGAAGCCGCCGCCGATGTCGGTCACGACGGCCTGCGCGACCTCAAAGCCTCGGTGCCTGTACACGGCTATCGCCTGCTCGTTCCGCCTGTTGACGTGCAAGTGAAGCCGGTCTTTTCCCGCTTTTTCCGCCTGCCTTTCCAGATAGGCGAACAGCTCGGACGAAATGCCCTTGCCGCGCTCCGCCGCAGCCAGGTACACCTTGCTGACAAAGAGCCAGTCCTCGCGGATTTCGTAGGCAAGGTAGCCGATGGGAGCCCCGCCGCGCTCGACGCGGAAATACCGCGCCCCGCCGGCAATTTCGCGGCCGATGCTCTCCGCGGACTGGTAGTGCTCCAGCATGTACTCCGTCTGCGCCTCGCCGATTATCGGCGGGAACACCTCGCGCCAGATCGCCCGCACAAGCGGCACAAGCCCCGCGATGTCGGATTCGCTCCGAACCGGCCGCAAATCGGCTTTAAGGCCGGCTATCACATCGGCGTTGCCAGTTTCCAAGTCGTATTTCAAGTTGTTTTTCATGTCGTTTTTCAAATCGTTTTTCAAGCCAGCCTCCACAATGCGGGCGTCCGTATCCATATCATATAAGGCCAGAACGGATATTGCAAGCGTTGATTGCTGCTCACTGCAACGGTCGATTGCAGTGGTCGATTGCAGCCCCGATTGTAGCCTCGATTGTGCCTCGCTCGCAGGCGCGAGAAAATTTGCATTTGCCTATTGACGAAAGCGTTCAGTTAGTATATTGTAATTACAAGAACTTTCATGTATATACATGTATAAATAATTAGGTGCGCCCACAGCACGCCAGAACAGGCTGCACATCGCCGCGCTCCGTCGGGCTGGGCACAAACGGCATTGCCAAATCGGTTCTTGTATTCATGAGGGGGATTGGCTGACGCGATGCGGTTGCTAAAGTTCTTCAACAACAATAAGCTGTCAGGCGCCATCGTTCGCGCCGGGCTGGCCGCGTTCGCGCTGCCGCTGGCGATTGCCGCTTTGTTTGCCGGCTTTTGCCAGACGGCCCAGGAAACGGAGAAGATGAAAACAGGCATGGGCATTTCGCTGGCAACCGCTTCGCTGAAATTGGAAGAAGTTTTTTTCGGCGCCGAGAATGACGCGCTTATGCTGTCGAGCGCCCAGGCGCTTGCCGCGCCTGTGGATTTTCTTCCGGATGGCGGGAGCGCGGAAGCGGAAGCGGAATATGCGGCGCGCCTGCGGGCTTTTTTGCTGGAGCGGATGCGGGCGGCAGAGGGCCGCAGCGCGGCCATTCACGATGTCGTCTACCATGATCCTGTCAACGGCATCTCGCTGTCCAGCCGATCCGGCAGTTTTGGCGCGGATGGTGCGGACGGCGTGGATGGCGCAGACGGCACGGATGGCGCCGAGTGCGCTGAGTGCGCTGATTACGCCGCTTTAGGCGATTTTGGCGAGGCGGCGGGAAGAGGCGCCGAATTTGGCGGCGGCGGCCCGCAGTGGCGCGTTCTGAGCCGGGACGACAAGGAATACGCCTTCTTTTGCCGCCCGCTGCCTGCGGGGGATTTCGGCGGTGGCGGCTTTGTCGGCATAAGCGTTGACATAGAAGCGCTGTACGGGGAGCTTTCAGGCTATCTGCCAGAAGATGGCGAGAGCGCCGGCGCCTACGCTGCCTATGCCGTCTACGCCGCCGACGGTGCGCCGCTGATTGCCGGGGCGGGGCTGTCGCCGGCTCAGGAGCTGGCTCGCGGCGGCATGTTCAGCGCGGGCGCGGGCGATGGCCTGGGCGAGGACGAGGTTGCGGGCGCTGGTGCAGGCGCCGGCGCAGGCGATGTTTCATTTGCGGAAATTGCCGGGCGCGGCGGAAAATGGCTGTGCGCCTATATGCGGGCGCCTTCCGGCCGCGCATATGCCTATATGGCGCCAAAACGCCTGCTCGCGTCAAAAATCGCGAGCGCGGCCGCGCTGACTGGCGCGGGGTTGCTGGCGCTGCTGTTGCTTGGCGCCGCCATTTTGGCCGCCATGTCGAGGCGCATAATAAAGCCGGTCGCCAGCTTGGTCGGGCAGAGCCGGGAACTGCTGTCCGGCCAGAATATGCGCGGTGAAGGTGAAGGTGAAGGCGAAAACGCTGTCGGGGCGCACGGCGCGAAGTTCGGCTGGGCGCGCGGCGCGGAGGCGGGTTTCGCGCAGGATTCCGACGCCTGCGCCCCTGCTGTTGCCGTCGGGTCGCAGGCGGGAGTGCCGGCGGCCGCGCGCGGGGCGCGGCTGATTGGCGCCGGTTGCGGGGGTGGCGGCTTCGCCGGCGTTTCGGACGAGATATCGTATCTCCAGCGCGCGTTTGACAATATGGCGCGGCGCCTGGCCGGGCTTAGCTCGCGCGCCGAGTCGGTGGCGCCTCTGTTGCGCGAGCTGGCCTTGCAGAGCATTGCCGAAGGATTCGCGGACGGCGGCGCCGCCGCGGCCTGCGCGGACTTGATCGGCTTCCCTGAAAATGCCGTGTATGTAGCGTTGGCCGCGCAGCCAGAGGTTTGTGGCGGCGAGTGGGCCGCGACAGCGCCTGCCGTTGCCGATGCCGTAGCCGCAGTCGAAGTAGCACCTGCCGATGCCGATGCCGTAGCCGCAACCGAAACAGCGCCTGCCGATGCCGGTGCCGCAGCCGTTGCCGAAACAGCCGATTACGCCGTAGCTGGCCCCGTTGGCTCTGCCGTAGCTGGCCACGCAGGCCCCGCCGTAGCTGGCCCCGTTGGCTCCGCCGGGGCGGCGGGTGCCCCCGAAAATGCGCTCGAAGCCGTCAGGGCGACTATCGCCGGGCTGATAGGGGCAGACGAGCGCGTTGGCGGCGCCGCGTATGCGGTTCCGGCGCTCGGGCAGTGCAGGGCGCTGCTGTGTTGCGGCGCGGGGGCGCGGGACGGCGAGGCCGAGCGGATGGCGGCCTCGATCGCCCAAGAGCTCTGCGACTTTGCTCGCCGGGAGCATATCCCGCTCGCCGTGGGGATTGGGCGCCCCGCCCGCAGCCTGGCGGGCTGCCGGCTTTCCTGCGGCGAGGCGCAGGCCGCGCTCAAGCGCCGGCTGGCCATGGAGGACGGGCGAGGAGTTTGCGCTTTTGAAGCCGAGCCCGCAACCCCCGCTGCGGCGGCCCGCGCCGCGTCCGCGCCCGCGCCCAAGGCGGCGGGGCGCCCGTTCCCTACGGAGATCAGCGAGCAGATAATTCGCGCACTGAACGAGCCGGATTTGGAGCTGGCGCAGAGGCAGCTCGGCCTGTTTTGCAGATTTGTCCAAAGCTCCTGCTCGCACAGCTTCATTTTCCAGTCGTTCAACATACTGCTGGCGCGAGTGATTGTCGCGCACCAGGAGCGCGGGGGCGCGGCGCCCGCCCTGCTCGACGCCGATTTTTTTGAGCGGCTGTCGCGGATTCCCTCGCCGGGCGGCATGGCGTCATGGTTCGCGGGCTCGCTGTTCCCGCTGTACCTGTCGTTAGGCGACATGCAGCTGAAGAGCGACGGCAAGGCCGCCATACACAGGATTGTCCGGTACATCGCGGAAAACGTGTCCGGCGACCTGTCGCTTGTGAGGTGCGCGGATCTGGCCGGAATCAATCCGTCATACGCCAGCCGCATGTTTAAGGAGGAAACGGGCTATTCCTTTTTGGAATATGTCGTGAAGATCCGGATCGACAAGGCGAAGGACATGCTGAGGCACACGACGGTTTCCGTCGCAAGCATCGCGGAGGCCATCGGCTATTCAAACAGGAGCATGTATCGCATTTTTTTCAAGGAAACGGGCATGTCGCCGAACGAATTTCGGGTGACGTGCCAATGAGCGCAAACCGTAGAAAAGCCGGCGAGCGGGCGACGGGGCGCGGACTATGGCAAAAGGCGGCGAGCGGGCGACGGGCGCGGACTATGGCAAAAGCCGGCGAGCGGGCGACGGGCGCAAACTGCGGAAAGGGTGGCGAGCGATGGGCGCGGTTAACTCGACATTGGAAAGAAGGCTGTCTATTAATCCGGGAGCCGAGCTGGCAAAGCTCCTGAAAATGTTCGCCGCTGGCGAGATGCCGGTGTTTAGCGCCGGCATGGGCGACCACTTCCGGATCGCGAAGGAGAAGGGCGCAAAATTCTCCAATCACCCCAAGGCGCTCGGGATCTCCATAGGCGGGACCAACACGAAAATACTCCTTGCGTCCACGTCGAACGGCGAGGTGGTCGTCCACCGCGCGTCCGCCGCGCCTAATCCCCCGAGGCCTGTCCACGCCTATGACTTTTTTGACAGCGCCCTTCTTGGCGATCCCGTGTTTGCGGGCTACCTGAGAGACGAGCGGCGGCCTGTCGTGGGCATTTCGGTCCCAACGCGCGTTTTGGGCGGGATTCCGTTTCACGAAACGAAGGTGCCCACCATTGGCGGCCTGCTGGCGCGAAACCAGTCGCAGATGACCGACGAGTACGACCTGGGCAAGAGCTTTGCGAAATACCTCCGCTCGAGGGGCCTGCCGGAGGCGGTGCTGTTTTACCAGGGCGACGGCATTGTCGCCCACCACGGCGCCGTGGCGCTGCGCGACATGGGCGCGGGCGACCGATCGGCGCTGCTCGTGTGCGGCACGGGCATGGCGACGGGCGACGAGGAGGCATACATACAGGCCGGCGTCGCAAGGATGCTCGATGTGGGCGACGACGAGCTGTTTGCGGCCGAAGACACGGAAAACTACCAATACCACTACGCGATAGCGGGGAAGGGACTTTTTGGCCTGATGGCGAGAGCCATCCGCGCCCGCTCGGCGGAGCCCGGATCAGAGCTCGCGAGCTTCGACCTCGAGCCTTTTTTCCGCGACAGCCGCGCGACCCGGACGGTCAGCCTCATATGGCGCACAAAGCTGGGCGGTGAGGCGGCAGGCGCCGCGCGGGAGATAAAGGGGCTCGTTTCGCCGGGCGCCTACGCGGAGCTTCAGGAGCTTGCGGGCTGGATTATGGCGCGCTGCGTCCAGTCGATGGCGAACGCGGCCGTGTCCACTGTCGCGAAAATGGGCCGGGCGCCGAGCGGCAGGGGGCATATTCTGTTTTTCGAGGGCAGCATCGCGAACGACAGATACGCTCATCCAATGCTGAAAGCGCAGATCAGGCGCATGATCGGGCAGGAGGATCTGTACGCGCCGCTGGGGTTCGTCCGGCCCCTCCAGCCGGACATGGATGATGGCTGCCGCCCGGCGGCGCCCGCCGGCGGCTCGCAGGAAGCGGACATGGAGAATGTTGACCTCACGGCGATTGGCGCCGTGACGATGGCCATGGCGGAAAACCTGCGCACAAGCTGACACGGAACAAAGCCGTGCAACAAAGCCGCAAAGCAAAGCCGTGCAACAAAGCCATAAAAAACGAGGCGCATCGAAATAAGAAAACAAGAAAACGAAAGGCTGGTGTCGCAATGCTGAAAACCAATTTATCGTCTTTGTCCATCCCGCCGGCAAAAGGCGACGAGGCATATCTTGCGCGCGTGTGGGAAACCGAGCTGGACGCCGACGACTATTTCAGGCTGCGGGGCGTCGCGAAATTCGCGGGCGTCACCGAGCGCTTCAGGGACGTCATGTCGGAGTTCCCGACGGCCGAGGGCGCGGGCACGCCCGCAGGGTTCAGAAGGTCGTACATGCTTGACGCCGACGGGGTTTTGCGCGTCGATCTGGCCAGGGACATCTCCCGCGACAAAAACGGGGCGCCGCGCCCGACGCGCGCGCTGTTCTCCGCAGACAGCGCCGATCCCTACGAGGTGTCCGCCATAGCACCGCTCATAGCGAACCTGACGTGCAACCCCGGCATTGTGTACGACCTGTTTATCAACAACCCCAAGGCGAACGTCGGGAACAGGTTCAAAACGCGAGACGAGGTGATGGCCGAGATCGCGAAGGTGCTGGGGCCGGGCTGCGACATAAGCGTGGAGCTAAACAATCCGTTTGAAAAGGATTTTGGCCGTATTTTGGAGGAGGCGTCGAAGTTTCGCGAAATGCTGGGCAAGTACCGCGTCGTGATCAAGGTGCCGCACACGGGGCCGGTCACTCCGGACAACGTGGGGCAGCTCCTCGAGGGCGACAGGCTGCTGGACGTTTCGTACTCGGACGTGAAAACGGCCGAGGCGTTCCGAGGGCACATGCTCGCGCTGAAGCTCCACGAGCACGGCTTTCGCATAAATTTCACGCTCATGTTCGAGCCGTACCAGACGCTGCTCGCCCTGCAATCGCGGCCGTATTTCATAAACACGTTTGTCCGCCACAGGCTCGTGCAGTCGGAGAGGATCAAGGCGCATCTGGACGCGTATGACGCCACCGAAGACGAAGCCTGCCTGGAGGCGCTGCGCGACTATATGACAAAGAGCGACTACCTGCCGAGGGGCGGGGGCGGCGCCGGGCTCAAGGAGATCCAGCGGCGCGGGCGGGAGATAATAAAGTACCGGCACTTTGAGGACGGCCAGGGCGAAGACGGCCTGGACAGCATGAGGCACAACCTGCGCGCGCTCAGGGCGTGCAACCTGCC
>JAISFK010000370.1 GCA_031263625.1 Clostridiales bacterium | reverse complement strand
TTGGGGCTTGCCGCAGAATGGGAGAGGCAAGGCGAAGCTAGGGGCGAAATCACAGGCGTCGGGCTGGCTGTAGATCTGTTTAAAAAAGGCTATACGCCGGACGAGATAGAGCGGATGCTTGAGAACGGCTCTCTGCCGCTTGACGGCAAGGGCTGATTTGGCATCCCCCATGGTTGGCACTCCCCGTGCGCCTATTCGCATGAATTCAGCCCAGCGCGCGCGTCCAATTCGGCCGCGCAAGACCGGCCCCGGCTCGCCGCCCGCGCTCGCGCGCACCGCCGCCGTTATGCGCGCGGTGCCCTTTTGGCTACGGCATGGACGGCGGGCTGCCCTATTTTGCTCGTATGAAATGATGCAGGCCATGCTTGATGACATTGTCGAATACGTCCTTTACCATGTCTTCATCCAGCGTGAAATCGCTCTCGACCCACATCTCAATAATTCGCCTTCCTCCGCTTATGATGTACGCTTCGAGCAAAAGCGCCTGGTCCAGCGAAATTTGGCCGTTGCTGAGCCATTCTGGGAATGTGCACGCGCGGATGGCGTTTTCGAGCGTTTTGTTGCCTTCCCCCATTTTGCCGATTCGGCTGGCCAATGAAACGAGCGCCGGGTTTTTCCGCATGCAGTCAAACATGGCGTCCACCGCCGCGCGCGAATCCTTGTCAAACCGATACAGCGAAAACGCATGCGAAAACGTTTCAGACAGCTCCGTTTCCAAGTCCTTGAGAAACGCCGCCATATTCTCGTAATGCGCATAGAATGTGCATCGGTTGATATCCGCGTGGCTGCACACATCCATGACGGTTATTTTGTCAATCGGCTTCTGCTTTGAAAGCTCAAAGAAGCTGTTTTTGATCAGCTTGATCGAGCGGCGAATGCGCCTGTCCGAAACCTGCGACCCCATAAAATTTCTCCCAAACCATACAAAAATTCATTTTCTGCCGGATATCGCACAGATTTGCCAATACTGCGTATTGACAGGAGCTTTCAGCAATTATAGCATACACATGAATTGTAATCAACATATGTCGGTTAATGAAACGGGGGAGGCCGGAGAGGCCGGAGAGGCTGGGATGCCGGGGATGACGGGGATGACGGGAGGCCAAGAGGCCGAAATGGGAAATGCGACAGAAATGGGAAACGCGGGAAAAATAGGAGGAATAGGCGAAATGGGAGAAATGGAAAAAACTGCGCCTGCAACTGAAAAACGGAGCAACATTCTGCGGTGGGCCCTCATAGTTTTATATGGGCTGGCCGTGGTTATTTTTGTCGGCTATGCAAATGTCGCTCCAACCATGATACTGATAGTTGGGTTTGTCTTTATGCTTTTGCACGCTCCGAGGCGATACGGCTGGAAAAGCACGGTCGTTTTCATGGCGCTGGCATTCGCCATCAGCACCATTTTGGAGGATATAAGCATTCACACCGGATTTCCGTTCGGCAAGTACCACTATAATTCAGTCATAGGAAATATAGACCGAGTGCCGTTCGCCGTTGGCATAATCTATATTTCCGTGAGCTATTTGTCGTGGTCGCTTGGATCGCTTATTTTGAACCGCGCGGACAGGCATCTGAACAAAAAGCTGAACATTGTCGCGCTGCCTGCGGCAAGCGCATTTATTATGTGCCAGTTTGATCTGGTCATTGACCCAATAACCTCCACTTATCGGAATGCCTGGGTGTGGGAAAATGGCGGAGGTTTCTTTGGGGTTCCCCTGGTGAATTTTCTGGGCTGGTATCTAACCTGCTACATCTTCATGCAGCTGTTCGCCCTGTATCTGGCAAAACGGCAAAACAGCCAGCCCAACGTGCCCGAGATCCAGTCGCGGCAATATTGGCTGCAGCCCATCGCGCTCTACGTTTTGATCTGTGTCGGATATGTCGCGCAATATGCCAGCAATTACGCCAACACGGCCCAAATTGTGGACATGGCGGGAAACGTCTGGGTCGTCGGCAACAGGTTTGAAACCGCTGTCACCGTCATGATTTTTACAATGGCGTATTCCGCGATGCTCGCGCTTGCGAATCCATTTCGTCCGTCTGCCTAGCCGTATGGCGGGCTATCTGGCGGGCGATATGGCGGGGCGGCCGGCCGCCCTCAGGCTAGGTACTGCGCGAGCCTGTCCAGCACTTCCTCCAGGTCTATCGGCTTCCCCACGTGCGCGTTCATGCCGCACTCCAGGCACTTTTCGACGTCCTCGCGGAACACGTTGGCCGTCATGGCCACAATCGGGATCGTGGACGCCTCCGGCGCGGGGAGCGCCCTTATGCGGCGCGTCGCCTCGTAGCCGTCCATTTCCGGCATCTGCACGTCCATGAAAATCATGTCGAAGCCGCCGGGCCGCGCCGCGAACATCTCGACCGCCTCCCTGCCGTTCTCCGCGCACTCGATGGCGAGCTCCGTCGGTTCCAGCAGGCTCATGAGTATCTCGCGGTTGATCTCCATGTCCTCCGCGAGAAGCAGGCGGCGCCCCGCGAATTTCGCGCCCATGTCCGGCAGGGCGCCCTGCTCCGGCTGCGCGCCCCCGACGCCCAGATACTCGCTGACGCAGTCCGCGATGGCCGACGGGAACAGCGGCTTGGGCAGGAAGCTGTTCACGCCGGCGCCGCGCGCGTCGTCCTCGATGGCGCTCCACTCCGTTGACGATATCATGATCACGACCGACTTGTCCTTGCGCTGCGGCCTGATTTGCTTCGACAGCTCGATGCCGTCCATGCCCGGCATCTTCCAGTCCACGAAATACATGTCGTACTGGCCGTTCGCCTCGATCATGCGCAGCGCGTCCCGCCCGCTCGCGGCGACGTCGCAGCTGAATCCGAGGCGCGAGGCGATCTCGGCGAAATATTCCCTTATCTCGCTCGCGTCGTCCACCACGAGCGCGCGCAGGCTGTCCCAGCCCACGCCCTCGCCGAGCGGGCGCGCCCTCCCGGCCTCCGCGTTTTCCGCGCCGCGCCGCAGCTCGACGGTGAACGCGAATTTCGAGCCCTTGCCCGGCTCCGACTCGATCCATATCCTGCCGTTCATCATCTCGACGATGTTCTTCGATATCGCGAGGCCGAGCCCCGTGCCGCCGAACTTGCGCGAAATGCCGCTGTCGGCCTGCTGGAACGAGCTGAACAGGCGCTTCTGCTGCTCCTCGCTGACGCCGATCCCCGTGTCCGTCACATCGACGCGTATCACGCAGGCGCCGCCGGCCTCGCTCTCCATGCGCGCGTCGAGCAGTATCGTGCCGTTTTCCGGCGTGAACTTGACGGCGTTGCTCAGCAGGTTCGTTATGACCTGGGCCAGCCGCTGGTCGTCGCCGATCAGCGTCTTGGGCACGCTCCTGTCCAGGCGCACGTGGAATGTCTGGCGCTTCTCGTCAACGCGGAAGTTTATCACGTTCACGGTCTTCTGCAGCATCTTCTCGAAGCTGAACTCGGCCGGGGACAGCTCGAATTTGTTGGCCTCTATCTTGGACATGTCGAGGATGTCGTTGATCACGCCCAGCAGGTGGCTGGACGCATCCTCTATCTTTTGCAGGCAGTAGTTTTTGCGCTCGGCGTCCGCGGAGGTCTTCGCGATGAGCGTCATTCCGATTATGGCGTTCATCGGCGTGCGCATTTCGTGGCTCATGTTGGACAAAAAGCTGCTCTTGGCCCTGTTCGCGTTCTCGGCCGCCACGAGCGCCTGCGTGAGCATGGTGACGTCGCTCACGACCAGCATGACGCAGACGCCGCCGGGCGCGGGTGCAGGTGTTGGCGCAGGTGTGGGTGTGGGCGCAGGTGTGGGCGCGGGTGAGGGCGCAGGTGTGGGTGTGGGCGCAGGCGTGGGCGCGCTCGCGCCGGAGACGCCGGGTGCGCCCAGAGCCGCGCCCGCGCCGGAACTGCCGGTTTTGCCGAAATCTGCGCCCGCGCCGGAATTGCCGCCGCCTGGGCCGCCTGGGCCGCCAGCCATGCTTGGCTCCGCGCCCGCGCCGGAATTGCTACTGCTTGAGCCACTTGAGCCGCTTGAGCCGCCTAGGCCGCCAGAATCCGCGCCGCTCCCGTCTATATTGCCGAAGCTGCCCCCGTCCGCGACGCCGGCCATGCCCGTTTCGACGCGCCTGAGCGTCAGCGAGTAGGTGTACACGGCCCCCTCGCCCGCTTCGCCAGCGCCCGCAGCCTCGTCGCCAGTCTCAGCCGCGCCATCTGCCCCAGGCCCGCTCATCCCGGTGCCTGCTTCGGCTCCGGCGCCCGCGCCCGCCGCTCTGGCCTCGCGCAGGGCCGCCTCCTTGTGCAGGTACTCCCCGCGCAGGGCCGCGCCGTTCCGGGCGCCCCCGCCCGGGCCATCGCCCCCGCCCATGCCTTCACCGCTATCGCCCCCGCCTAGGCCATCGCCCTCTCCCGCGCCGCCCGGCGCGCCCATGCTAAACAGCGCCTCCGCGTCCGGCTCCAGCTCGCCGGACCGCCCGGACGAGAGAAACGTCGCGAGCAGGCGGCTGTCCCCGACGTCCAGCCCGTGGCGCGCGAAGATGTTCTGCATGGCCTCGTTCAGGTATATCAGCTCGCGCGAGGGGCCAAACAGGGCGACCGCGCTGGGCAGCTCGTCCAGGTGCGAGCAGATGACGTCCAGAGCGGAATTTATGCCCGATATGATCTGGTTGTAGTTGCCCCGGTGCCTCTGCACGTCGGAGCGCGCGTTCAGCAGCCCGGAGCGGACGTCGGCTATGAGGCTGTGCAGATCGCCGAGCACGGCCCTGATCGAGTCGGACATGACGGCAAACGCCTTGCCCAGCAGGCCGATCTCGTCGCTGCGGTTCACGAGGCCCTGAGGCAGCTCCGCGTCGAGCCGGCCCTCCGTGACCATCCTCGCGTTGTCCGCGATGGCGCGGAGCGGCGACGACAGCACCGCGCCCAGCAGCACGTAGAAGAGGTAGGCGACGATCAGGAGCAGCACGGCCGTGACGATCACGCTGGTCGCTATGCCCTGGCTGACGGCCTCCGAAAAGTCGCTGCGCGGCGCGTATATGCACAGCGACCACATGGTGCCGTGAATGGGGGCAAAGCTGAAATACATGTCGCCCATATCCGTGGCGAAGCTGGTCGAGCCGGTCCGCCCCTGACTCATCCACTCCAGCATTTCCTCGGACTCGCGCGAGGCGCCTATCGTGTTTTCGAGCGTCGAATGGCTGTATATCCTGGACGTGTCCTTGTGCGCGATCAGCGCGCCGTTGCTGTCCGCTATGAAAGCGGCGCCGTTCGC
>JAISFK010000351.1 GCA_031263625.1 Clostridiales bacterium | reverse complement strand
GTCAACTGCACCGTCGGCCTGCCGATCATACGGACGTCGGTCGATCACGGCACGGGCTTCGACCGGGCGTGGCAGAACAGGGCCAACGAGGAAAGCCTGCTGGACGCGATTGAGGCGGGTGCCGCGATGGCGCGGGCCAAGCACGGGCTCTGAGAACGGCAAAGCGCGCGGGCCAAGCACAAGCTCTGAGCGGGCGCGGCAGAAAATGGCGCTCATTCAAGCGCGGCGGCCGAGAATGGCGCTCATTCAGCATTGACCGCGGATCAATATCAGAATATCAGAAGCCGAGCGAGGCGACGAAGCGCTTTTGAAAATCTTCGTCGTTCGCCAGCTCGATTTTTTCGACCGTCTTCGCGACGGCCGCCATCTCGTCCCGCAGGCCGGTGTTCAGGAGGAACGCGGCGCCCCCCGAGATCGACGTGTTGCCGACGAAGCGCGTTTTGCCCTCAAACTCCGGCGGCAGCAGCTTCAGGTTCAAAAGGCTGCGCTCGTTCAGGTGATAGCCAAACGAGCCCGCGATCTCGACCCGCTCGATGTCGCCGGGGGCCAGCCCGAGCTTGCGCAGCATGGCGTCGATCCCCGTGCGCACCGCGCCTTTCGCGAGCTGCACCTGCCGGATGTCCTTCTGCGCGAGCGCGACGCGATCCGTGATTTGAAAGGCGACCGCGCGGCTGGCCAGCCGCCCCGTCTTTTCGACGCGCCCCGTCCGCGCCAGCTCGGCCACGATGTCGAGCAGGCCGCTGCCGCATATGCCGTCGGCCTCCGCGCCGCCAATGGTGGAGAAGGCGAAGGAGCCGCCGTCGCCGGCACTGCCACCTTTGCCGCCGCCGTTGTTGCCGTTACCGCTGCCGTTGCCGCCGCCGTTGCCGCCATCGCTACCGTCGCCATCGCAATCGCCGTCGCAGAAGCGGAAAGACTCGATCGCGCCGCGCGAAGCGCGCTTGCCCTGCGAAATGTTCATGCCCTCGAAGGCGGGGCCGGCCGCCGTGCTGGTCGCGATCAGGCGGCCGCCGACGGCGAGCACCATCTCGCCGTTCGTGCCGATGTCGATGAACAGCGTGGGCTCCCGCCTGTCCGCGAGCCCGGACGCGAGAATCCCCGAGGTGATGTCCGCGCCGACGAAAGCGGAGATTATGGGCGGGATGTATATCTCGCCGCCGATGCCCAGCCGCCCGGCGGGGATGTAGGCGCCGCCGCGCAGCGCGACGGAGTACGGGTGCCTGCCGAGCGACGACGGATCGACGCGCGACGCGATGGACAGCATCGTCGTGTTGCCGCTGTAGACCGCGTCGCGGATGTCGCGCGGCGCGATGCCGGCATTTGCCGCGAGCCGCCCGATCGCGCCGTTCAGCGCGTCCGTCAATGCTCCGTGCAGCGTGTCGAGCCCGCCCGGCTCGCCCGCGAAGTGGATGCGCGACAGGACGTCCTGGGCGTACTGCGCCTGCGGGTTCAGCATGCTTTCGGTTCCGGCCTCCGCGCCCGTTTCGAGGTTTGCGAGCGTCGCGACGAGCGTCGTCGTGCCTATGTCCGCGACGAGCCCGTAGCCTTTCGGATAGCGCGGCTTGAGCGGGTGCTTCCGGCTCCGCCCGCCCGCCAGGATCTGGAGCGTGCTGTTTTCCGACTGGCCGCCGAGCGTCGTGATCTCCATGCCGCGGCCGTCGCCATTGCCGCTGCCGTCGCCGCCATCTCCGCTGTTGCCGCCATCGTTGCTGGCTTCGTTGCCGCCGCCGCCGCAATCGTTGTTGCCGCAACCGCCATTGCCGCCATCACTGCCGCCATCGTAGCCCCCGCCGTTGCCGTTGCCGCTGCCCTCTCCATCGCCGCCGCCGCCGGCCAGCGCCGTTCGGCACGCCAGCACCCGCCTGCCGCCGACGGCGACGAGGCATTTGCCGCACGTGCCGTTGCCGTTGCACGGCGACTCGAGGTACACGCCGCCGAGCCGCGCCGCGTCGAGAACCGTCGCCCCGCCCGGCGCCTCGACCTCTATGCGCTCTCTGACAAATATCGCTTTCGCCACGCCGCCTACCCCTCCTTCGCCCGCGCCGTGAACGCCTCTATGTTCGCGAGCGGCGTCGCTGTGCCCAGCCCGCACGCCGGCGCGAGTATGTCGATCCCGTCACGCAGCAGCGCCTCCGCGCCGCGCGCAATGCCAGCCGGGTCGCCCCGCTCCAGCATGATCGTGCTGAGGTTGCCCATCGTCGTCAGGTGGCCGTACTCGTTTTTGAGCGCGCGCAGGCTGACCATCGCGTCCGTGCTCACTGCGTTCCCGCCGAGCCGCGCCACGTGTTGCCTCACGGGCGCGATCTGGCCGCAGATGTGGATGATCGCGGGCGTCCCCGTGCGCCGGATCGCGGCGGCGAGCCGGCCGATGTACGGCAGCGCGTACTCCTCGAAGAGGCGCGGGCCGAGTATCTCGCCCGTCGCGGTCGGGTCGGCGATCGAAATCGCGTCCGCGCCGGCCTCGCACAGCGCGAGCGCGTAGGCGATCAGCCATTCGGTGACGGCCGACAGCAGGCGGTGCGCGTTCTCCCTGTCCTTTCGCAGCTCTTTTAGGAACGTCATCGGATCCACGAGCGACGCGGACGTGGACACCGGGCCGGTGACGCTGCCGATGACGGGGATGTCGCCGCCGGCCAGCTGGCGCACGGCGGAGGCGACCACGCCGATCCGCGCCCCCGGCGGCGCCGCGCCGGGCCGCACCATCTCCGGCAATACCGCGCCGGACAGCACCGCCCCAGGCCGCACCATCTCCGGCCAATCCGAGCCGGACAGGCCCACCCCAGGCCGCCCCACGCTGGACAGCCTTGCCCCAGGCCGCCCCGCGCCATATAGCCCCGCGCCGGACAGCGCCGCGCCAGATTCCCTCGCCTCCGGCCGCCCCATCCCCGGCAACACCGAGCCGGGCAGCCTCGCGCCAGGCCGCTCCGCTCCGGATAGCCCCGCGCCGGACAGCGCCGCGCCGGATTCCCTCGCCTCCGGCCGCCCCATCCCCGGCAACGCCGAGCCGGACAGCACGGAGCCGGACAGCGCCGAATCGGGCGGCTCGCCCCCCGGCGGCGCCACGCTCGCTCCCGCCACGCTCGCGTAGCGCTCCCTCGCGATCTTGGGCTCGCAGTTCAGCGAGCCGAGGTCTATCTCGCTGCCGAGGGCTTCCGCCTCGACTGTCATGCAGAACGGCACCCCGTAGTTCTCGAAGCCCGTGAGCCGGGACACGCCGCGCGCGAGCGCCGCCATGATCCCGGCGTCGGAGTGGCCCTCCGGCAGCGTGTGCCCTGTGCGCTCCATTACCTCCACGACCGCCGCGTTCATCATGCCGCCCGGGCAGATCACGGGGGCGCGCTCCGCGCCCTCGCCGCGCAATTTCCGCGCCAGCCTCTCTTTTGGCGAAAAAACGTCACTTGGCATGCTCAACAATCCTTTCGTCATAGGTCTGGACGATGGCGCGGCCCGGCGGCGCCACGAGAAACTCGCCGTCGCCCCACTCGCCGCCGACGAAGCGCCGCAACAGCCCGCTGTCGCCGCGCAGGATCTCGAAGGCCCAGCCGTTGTACTCGGCGCACCGCCGGCAGCGCCCCTCGCAGCGCTCGTCCCTCAGAGCCTCCCACTCGATGTACGCGAGGCGGCTGTAGCCCTCCTTCCAGCGCTCGTCCGCGCGGATCAGCCTGTCGGCCGCCGCCGCGCCGCGCTTTGCGAGGAAGCTCGCGTAGGCCGCGTCCCGGCGCTCCCTGTCCGGCATGAAGCCGCACTCCGACCAGCCGACGCTGTTCCAGAACGTCCCGCTGCGGGCGAAGAACAGCTCGCCGTAGCGCTCGCGCGAGCCGAGCAGCAGCGCGACGCAGTCGTGCGCGCGCGGCAGCACCAGCGGGGCCTTTGACGAGCGCAGCCCCTCCGCGCTGCCGGAGCAGAGCGCGTACCCGAGCAGTATCGCGTCGAACGGCCGGCCGCAGGGAGGGTAGCTCGTGCGGATGTCGCCGCCGGACTCGACCGCGTCTATCTCGGCCTGCAAGATCCCGCGCAGGCCCTCCGGCCTCGCGTGCAGCCCCTGGCTGATGAACGTCGCGTCGCAGTAGTGGCGCGACGTCGCGGTCAGGAGCGACAGCTCCCTCCAGAGGACCTTGCAGGCGATGATCTTCAGGTTCATAATCGCGCTTACGGCTTTTCCGGCTCGAACTGGAAAGTCACCAGATCGTCAACGGTGAGCTGGCCCTCCTCGAGCGTCCCGGCGGCGACCAGGTCGTCGATCCACGGCTGGATGTAGCTGCGCGGTATGCCGTCCCCCGTGTAGTACCAGTGCGACGCGCGCACTTCCTGCTGGATGTGCTCCTGCGTGAGCCGGGCGGCTTCCTCCGGGTTCTCGTTCGCCCACTTCTGCGCTTTCTTTATCGCGTTGATGAAAAGCTGCACGTTGTCCGGGTGCTCCGCGATGTAGTCCTCGGCGAAGGCATAGAGGTATGTCCCCGCCGCAGCGCCCAGGCCCGCGTCAAAGGAGTCGGCCAGCAGCCTGTAGCCCGCTTCCTCGGCGAGGTAGTAGAACGGCGGGTGGATGAACACCGCGTCCAGCTCGCCCTGCTCGAGCGCCTGGAACGATGCGGCGGTCGAGTCCAACTGGATGTACTCGAGCTTGCCGCTGTCCAGCCCGTTGTGCGTGAAGATGCTGTTGAGGATGAAGCTCGTGCAGGTCGGCACGGTGCCGTTGACCTTGATGCCCGCCTCCGCGCCCAGCTCCGCGAGAGAGGCGTACGGCGCGTCCTTCGCGACGTACAGCCGCATGTGGCGGAACTCGGCCGGGACGTCCTCTGGCGGATCGACGATGTTCAGCTCGACGGCCTTTACCGGCGCACCGTCCGCGATCCATGTGGCGAACTGGTTGGGGTGGACGTCGAGCACGTCGTTCGTGCCGTTGAGGACGGTGGGCAGCTGCGTGCCGCCTGCGGGGATTTCGCCGGTGTAGACGATTTCGAGCCCTTCTTCCGCGAAGAAGCCGCGCTTGTCCGCCACGACAAACGGCGTCGCGGTGCATTCGAGCTTGCTGGACGTGTGAATGGGGATCAAGCCGCCATCGCCGCCCTCGCCGGCTGCGGCTGCCGCGCCGTCATCGACAGTTGCCGCGTCGCTTGCGGCGTCGCTTGCGCTGCCCTCCGAATCGCCGTCGGGCGCCGCGCCGGCCTCGGTCGCGGCGTCGCCTTCTGGCGCCTCTGTGGCCGCCTCAGCCGCATCGGTCGCGGCGGCGGCGGTAGTCGCGGCGGCCGCGGTGGTTGCGGGCGCCGCCGTCGTCGCCGCCCCGGCGCCCGCGGCAGCGCAGGAGGCGAGCAGGCCAACCAGGCCGGCCATGCCGAGCGCGAGGGCGAGCGCCCGCGCAAGAATGCGGATCTGCCCGCGTTCCGTCTGGCGTTTCGTCTTGCATTTCGTTTTGCGTTCCATTTTTGGCATTCTCCTTCGATTGGTAATATTTATAATACTAATCCGCATTAAAAAGATAACCTTAAAAGCGGATTAGTAAATACTATTTTCCGCAGCCCGCCCAAAGATTTTGGGCGGAATCTAAATTGAGAATAGTATGCGCCCTGTCAGGTCGGTCTTTCCGCTGCCTCAAGGGAGAACACGCTATTGGGATATGGCACTATTGGGATATGCCAATGCCGGCGCCAATGCCGGCGGGTGCGAGCACAGGCGCGGGCGCGGCCCGCGCTATGCCGCGCCGGGCGATTCGCTGAACACCGCCTGCTTCCACACGAGCATCTTCCTCTCCATTTTGGAGAAAGCATAGTTGAGCGCGATCGCCATGGCCGTGATGAAAAGGATGGATCCGTAAATGAGCGGCAGCTTGTACATCGCCTGCTTGCGCGTGTAGTACCAGCCGAGCCCTGCGGACGAGCCGATGGTTTCCGCCGCGACGATCATGAAGAACGCGACGCGCACGGCGAGCTTCACGCCGGTGAAAATGTTCGGCAGCACATACGGGAAGATCACCGTCCGAAACAGGCGCGCGGGGCTCGCGCCCATGGCCCTCGCGGCGCGCACAAGGGCCGGATCGACGCTCTTTGCCGCCTCCTGCGTCGTCGTGAGTATCGGCCACACGCACGCCCAGAAGACCAGCGCGACCTTTTCCTTATCGCCGATCCCGAAGAATATCATGAACACCGGGATCACGGCGAAGGGGTTGATCTTCTCGCAGACCTTGAAGAACGGCAGGAACAGCCGCTCGAGGTTTTTGAAGCGCGTGCCGAGCAGGAAGCCCGCGAGCACGCCGGCAACCACCGCGAGCAGCAGGCCCAGCCCGATCCTGCGCAGGCTTATGAGCGTGTGCAGCAGCATCTGCTCCTTGGGGTCCAAAAACGCGCCCAGCGTCGCGGGGATCACCTTTGTCGGCGGGGCGAGGACGCCCTTGGGGACGCGCCCGGCGGCAATCTGCCATATCAGGAAGAAGGCGAGGATCGGGATGAGCCCGATGGCCGTCTTTTTGAGCTTGCCGAGCGCGCCGCCCGCGCGGCCTGCGCCGCTAATGCCGCCCGCGTGGCCCGAGCCGCTTATGCCATTTGCATTGCCTATGCCGTTTGCGCCGCCCGCGCCATTCGCATGGCCCGCGCGGCCCGAGCCGCCCGCTCCGCTTATGCCATTCGCGCGGCCCGCTCCGCTTATGCCATTCGCGCCGCCCGCTCCGCTTATGCCACTCGCGCGGCCCGTGCCGCTTATGCCGTTTGCTCCGCTCATATGTTCAAGTCCTCCGTTACGGGCTTCCAGCGGACGACGCGGCGCTCGACGCGCGCCACGATGAAATTCAGCAAAAAGCCCAGCGCCGCCGCGAGGATCACCCCGAGATAGATGCGCGGAATTTTCGCCATCCGCTGGGCGTTGCTGATCATCCATCCGATGCCGTTCTCGCCGCCCATCGTCTCGGCGCCGATGAGGATCAGGAAGCTGTTCGTCAGGCCGATGCGCACGCCGCGCATGATGTTCGGGAACACCGCCGGCAGTATGATCTTGCCGAACAGCAGGATCGGGTTTGTGCCCATGGCGCGCGCGCAGAGGATCAGCTTGGGATCGACGTCCCGAATCCCCTGGATCGCCGTGAACAGCAGCGGCCAGAAGCCCGACCAGCAGATCACCGTGAGGATCGCCCTGTCGCCCGAGCCCCACAGCAGCACGATGATCGGATAGAGGATGTACGCGGGGATCTGCGACAGGAAGCTCATCAGCATGCCGAGCGCCCCAGAGGCTTTCGGCGCCGCGCCCGCCATCAGGAACGCGAGCGGCAGGGCCAGCGCCGCGCAGATCGAGAACCCGCGCAGCACGCGCCAGAAGCTGATCCAGACGTGCAGCAGCACGGTCTGGGGCGTCATGGCGCCCGCCTCGCGCGCCACGGTCGAGAGCGCGGGGACGAACATCGGGTTGACGAGGCCGAGCGCCGGCGCGAACTGCCACAGCAGGAGCAGGGCGATCAGCAGGTAAAAGTGCATGAGCGCGCCGTTGGCGCGAGAGACGAGCCGCCCCATCATGCCGCACCCGCCCCCGCCGTCGTGTACGGCGCCGGCCGCGTGCTGTGCGCGAGCCGGTTTATCGCGACGATGTTCTCGATCGGCGTCAGGTGCGGTATGCCGCAGCCGGGCATGACGATGTACGGGTAGCCCTCGAGGTCGTCTATGATCTTTTGGTATGCCGCGGTGATCGCCTCCGGTGTCTGCGCCAGGATCACCGACGCGGGGTCGGCGTTCCCGCCTATCGCGACGCGCCCGTCCAGAATCCTCGCCGCCCGCGCGATGTCCACCTTGTAATCGACGGAGAGGATGTCCGTATGCGTGTCCGGGATCAGGTCTATGCGGTCGTTGATGTCGCCGCAGATGTGCAGCGTCGTGCTCAGCCCCTTGGACTTGAACCAGTCGTAAGTCTTTTGGAGGTACGGCAGCGCGAACTCCTCGAAGACGCCGCGCGATATCATGTCGCCCGAGGCCGTCGGGTCCGCGCTGCCGCCGACGGTGGCCCCGAGGCCGACGAACTCCTCCTGGGAGTATTTGAACGCTTCGAGGGTAAAGTCCAGCAGCGCGCGGATCGCGCTCTTGTCGCGCAGGCAGCCGCGCAGCAGCTTTTCCGCGCCGTAGTACAGCCCGGCCTGCGTGAATATGCCCCACGAGCCGACCTGGTTGTTGAACTTGCCGTCCCCCAGCCCGAACAGGAGCTTTGTCGTGTCAAGCGCGATCCGGTAGTAGGGGTGCCGGCGGATCGCCGTGATGTCTATGCGGTCGATGTCGGCGATATTTTCGATGAGCGGCGCGCACACGTCGGGCGAGCCGTGCTCGCGGAATTTGATCCTGCCGCCCAGCGCCTCGACGGCCAGCGTGCCCCAGAAGCCGCCCGCGAGGTAGTCGCCGCCGTAGGCGAGCGCCGTGTCGTACTCCAGCCGCGCCCGCTCTCGCGGATCGACGCGCAGGAACTGCTCGAACGTGTAGCCGGCCTTGCGGATGGCTACGGAGCTCGCGCTCGCGGTCGTCGGCAGCCGCTCCGGCGCGACGCCCCTCAGAACGGACTCCAGCACCTCTCGCGGCGTCTGCTTCGCGCCCGCGCCAGCGCCTGCACCCGCGCCCACGCCAGTGCCAGCGCCTGCACTCGTGCCAGCGCCCATGCCCGCGCCAGCGCCTGCACCTGCGCCCGCACTCGTGCCAGCGCCTGCACCTGCGCCTGCGCCCACGCCAGCATTTGCGGCCGCGATCGGAGCAGTCTTCGCAATCGCGTCCGTAGCTGCAATCGTATTCGCGCTTGTATTCGCGCCCGTATTCGCAATCGTATTCGCGCGTGTATTCGTATTCACAGGATCCCCTCCTTGCGGCGCGGCTTTCGCTTGGGAACGCGCCCCGGGCGATGGCCGCGCGGCATTTTTCGGCATTTTCGTCAGTTTGGGCCGGCGGCGATTCCGACGAGCGACTTCGCCAGCCTCACCGCCTCGGCGGCGTTCCGCGCGTAGCCGTCCGCGCCGATCTTCGCCGCGAACGCCTGCGAGACGGGGCCGCCCCCGACCATTACTTTGAACCTGTCGCGCACGCCGCGCTCCCGCAGCAGCTCGACGACCTTTGCCATCCCTGCCATCGTCGTCGTCATGAGCGTCGAGATCAGGATCAGCTCCGCGCCCTCCGCAAGCGCGCGCTCGACGAACGCGGCCGGCGCGACGTCGCGCCCGAGGTCCACCAGCTCGAAGCCCCCGGCCTCCGTCATTATGCGGACGAGGTTTTTGCCGATGTCGTGCGTGTCGCCCTCGATGACGCCGATCACCGCCTTGTGCTTCGCGGCCTGGCCGTCCGTCTTCAGATGCGGCTTCAGCACGTCCAGCCCCCTGTACATGGCGTCGGAGCACAGGATCAGCTCCGGCACGAAGTACTCGCCGTCCTCGAACAGTTGCCCCGCGCGCTCCATGCCGCGCGCGAGCCCGGAGTCTATCGCGGCGTAGGCGTCGTGCCCTTCGGCGACGACCTCCCTTGCCAGCCGCTCCGCCCTGTCCTCCTCCATGTCGAACACGGCGTCCGACAGCCCCCGGTGCAGCTCGCTCTCCCTCGATTGAATGGCCATCCCCTGTCCCTCCTTCCTCAAGTTGCGCCAGCCCCTGTTTCTTGAATTTTGCGGTCAGCGAAATCGTTTTTTCTCTGTCTTCTCTATCTGGACGACTTTCCCGTCCTGAATCAGAATCGTCACGCTCCCGAACTTCACCTCCGCGACGTACTGCCGGATTATGTCGAGCTTTTTGCCGTCGGGCTCGTCTAGGAGGGCTGCCCCCCGCGAATCTCGCGCATCTCCCGAACCTCGCGCATCTCCTGCACCCCTCGCATCCTCCGCGCTCCCCGTCTCTCTCGCCTCTCTCGCCTGCGCGGCGCCGATTGGCCTGCCGCCGTTTGGCGCGGCGCCAAATGGCGCGCCGCTTTTTTGCGGGCAGCTTTCCGGCGGCTCGTTCTTTTGCGGCTCGTTTCCTGGCAACTCGGTTTTTAGCATAAGCGCCTCCCGTCAGATTACAGTGTCCGGCAGTATTTTGTCGCCGACGCTCTCCGCGCCGCCGGCGCCGCCGGCGCCCCCCTCGCCATCCGCGCCCTGCGCCCCGCCGCCCGGCGGCTCCGCCGGCGTTTCGCCCGCCCGCTGCAGCAGCTCCCATATGTGGCGGTGCAGCAGCGCGAAGTCCGGCGTGTTTCGCACGTCGCTGATCCTCCGCGGCCGCGGCAGGCTCACGTCAACGACCTCGCGCACGCTCCCCGGCGCCCTGCTGATCACGGCCACCCTGTCGGCCAGCCCCACCGCCTCCTCGATGCTGTGCGTCACGAAGATGATGGTTTTGCCCGTCTTTTCCCAGATGGACAGAAGCTCGTCCTGCATCGTTTCGCGCGTCTGCGCGTCCACCGCCGCGAACGGCTCGTCCATGAGCAGCACTTCGGGGTCATACGCGAGAATCCTCGCGATCGCGACGCGCTGCTGCATGCCGCCCGACAGCTCGTAGGGATAGTGGTCCTCGAATCCGACGAGATCGACGAGCTTGATGTAGCTCTGCGCGATCTCCGCCCGCTCGCGGCGCGGCGCCCCTTTGATCTCCAGCCCGTACTCGATGTTGCGGCGCACGGTGCGCCACGGGAACAGCGCGTACCCCTGCAGCACGATGCCGCGGTCGAGGGACGGCCCCTTCAGCGCCTTCCCGTCGATCAGGACTTCGCCCGCGCTTGGCTTCGACAGCCCGACCAAAGTGTCGAGAAGCGTGGACTTCCCGCATCCGGACGGCCCGACGATGGTGACGAACTCGCCCTCGTTGATGGACAGGCTGAAGTCGCGCAGCGCGTAAAACAGCTCGGAACGGCTTCCGCGTTTTTTGTATGTCCTGCTCAGGTTTCTGATCTCAATTTTCGCGGGCATGGCCTTGGCAGCGCTCCTTTCCATTGCGAATATCAGGCTTTCGAACATTGGGCTTGCGGCTTATGGCTTGCGCCTTACGGCTTGCGGCTTACGGCGCCGCGAACAGCGGCGTTGACAGATAGCGCTCGCCCGTGTCGGGCAGTATGGCGACGATGCGCTTGCCGCCGCTGCCCGGGCGCTTCGCGACGCTGATCGCCGCCCACGCGGCCGCGCCGCTCGAAATGCCCACCAGCAGGCCCTCCGTCTTGCCGAGCCGCCGCGCGGCGTCGAGGGCGTCCTCGTTTTTGACGGCGATCACCTCGTCGATCACCGCGCGGTTCAGGACGGGCGGGACGAACCCGGCGCCGATCCCCTGAATGATGTGCGAGCCGGGCTGCCCGCCCGAGAGCACGGGCGAGCTTGCGGGCTCCACGGCGACGATTTTCACGTCGGGCTTCAGGCTCTTGAGCACCTCGCCGACGCCCGACAGCGTGCCGCCAGTGCCGACGCCCGCGACGAAGCAGTCGATCCTGCCCTCCGTGTCGCGCCAGATCTCCACGGCCGTCGTCGCGCGGTGGAACGCGGGGTTCGCCGGATTTGAGAACTGCTGCAGCATGATCGCGTTGGGGATCTCCTTCAGCAGCTCCTCCGCTCTGGCGATTGCGCCTTTCATCCCGTCGGCGCCGGGCGTGAGCACAATCTCCGCGCCGAGCGCGAGCAGCAGGTTTCGCCGCTCGACGCTCATGGTTTCGGGCATCGTGAGGATGACGCGATAGCCCTTTGCCGCCGCGACGAAGGCGAGGGCTATGCCCGTGTTTCCGCTCGTCGGCTCGATGATCGCGCTGTCGGGCGTCAGCCTGCCGCGCTCCTCCGCGTCCTTTATCATGGCGTAGCCGATCCTGTCCTTCACGCTGCCGAGCGGGTTGAAGTATTCCAGCTTCAGCAGGATGTCCGCCCCTATGCCCTCTTTCGCCAGCAGCGATTTCGGGCGCAGGAGCGGCGTGTTGCCGATGAGTTGCGTCAGGTTGTCAGCGATCATCGTTGCTTCCATTCCTTTCCGAATACGCAAAGAGGGCTTACCGCGATAGGTAGCCCTCCTGTTGACAGGTCAGATCCGAATTGCACATTGCATACAAAACAGATATATAATATATGATTAAGTATAATTGCTTATCCGCAAAAGCGCAAGATGGCAAAATAGACAAACAAATATAGCAATATAAATCAGCAATTATCGATATGGCACAGTTTTATTTGTAGTTCCTGCTGAGATACGGCATCTCGGGCACGCCCGCGATCTGGTTGAGCCTCAGCGCGAGGCGGTAGAAGTAGCCAGACAGCGCGCTGAGCAAATCGTGCAGCCGCTCCGGCACGGGCAGCCCGCCTTCCTCGGCGCGGTACGCGAGCCGCGCCAGCGCTTTCGCCTTGGAGCGCAGAATGTGAGCGCGGCACGCCTCCTCGCTGCCGCGCGGCAGCTGGAACAGCGTTTCCTGCCTGCCGCCGCTCCGCTCGTACAGCTCCGTCGCGCGGCCGACGAGCCACTGCAGCTCCGCGTCCGTCACGCTGAAGAACGTGCGCAGCGTCGGGTTCGCGCTGTAGACCAGCTCCTCGACCTTGACCAGGTCGCCCGCGAGCGCGCGGCGCTCATCGCCGCCCAGCCCGCCCAGAACGGCGGACAGCAGCCCGACCTCGCTGGCGAACTCGTCCGTCGCGATCTCGAAATCGCAGCGCAGGTCGGCGGACGGCTCCGACAGGAACGGGTATGCCTCATACGGGCTTTTGTAGCGCGGCTCGCTCATCTGGATCTCCCTCCCGTTGATTTTCTTGCTTCGGATTTTCTTGCCCCGGAATACCTTGCACTGAATTATTATTATTCTTGTTCCCCGGATTTTCGTTTTTCGGATTGCCATTCTTCGGATTTGCCGCCCACAGCCCCAGCGATTTTTCCATGAAATCCCTGATCCCAAAGCTGTATGCCTCGTCCAGCGCCCGAACGCCCATTATGTCGCCGGGCGCCCCGTCGGCGACCAGCCTCCCGCCGCTCATCAGCAGGATTCGGTCGGAGTACATGCGCGCCAGATTAAGGTCGTGCATGACCTGTATGACCGCCCTCCCGCCCCGCGACGCCCAAACCTTCAGGAACTCGAACAGCTCGGCCTGGTGCTTCAGGTCCAGGTGGTTCGTGGGCTCGTCCAGCGCGATGACGCGCGGCTCCTGCGCGAACGCCCTGGCGAGCATGACGCGCTGGCGCTGGCCGCCGGACAGCCACGTTATCGAGTCGCCCGCCCGCTCGGCCATCCCGACCGCGCGCAGGCACTCCCAGGCGACGCGCCGATCCTCGCCCGACGACGGCGCCAGCGCGCCGCGCCGCCTGCTGTAGCGCCCCATCAGCACCGTGTCCAGCACGGTGAAGTCGAACCACTGCTCCGAGATCTGCGCCATCATCGAGATGGACGCGGCCAGCTCCCGCCGCCGGACGGCCGCGATGCTCTCGCCGCAGACGAGGACGTCGCCGCCCATGAGAGGGATGAGCTTGCATATCGCTTTCAGCAGCGTGGTCTTGCCGCAGCCGTTTGGGCCGATTA
>JAISFK010000206.1 GCA_031263625.1 Clostridiales bacterium | reverse complement strand
CTACTGGTACTCCTTCACGTAGTTCGCGAACCTCGTGTGCGCGCCCTGCCACAGAAGCTCGATCGTGCCCGTCTCGCCGTTCCTGTGCTTGGCTATGATCAGCTCGGCGATGCCCGGCTTGTCCGTGTCCTCGTGGTACAGCTCGTCCCTGTACAGGAACATGACGATGTCCGCGTCCTGCTCGATGGCGCCGGACTCGCGCAGATCGCTCAGCATGGGCCTGTGGCTGCCCGCCCGCATTTCGGGCGCGCGGGAGAGCTGCGACAGCGCGAGGATCGGCGCGTTCAGCTCCTTGGCCATGAGCTTCAGCGAGCGCGAGATCTCGGAGATCTCCTGTTGCCTGTTCTCGCTCCTGTTGCGCCCCGCGCCCTGCATGAGCTGCAGGTAGTCGATCACGACGAGCCCCAGCCCGCGCTCGAGCTTGAGCCGCCTGCACTTCGCCTTTATGTCCGCGACGGTCGCGCCGGGCGTGTCGTCGATGTACAGCGGCGCGTCCATCATCCTGCCGGTCGCGGCCGCCACCTTGCCCCAGTCCTCGTCGCTGAGCCTGCCGCTCCGCATCCTGCCCGCCTCTATCATCTCGTCGGCGCAGATCATGCGGCTGACCAGCTGGTCGCGCGGCATCTCGAGGCTGAACACGGCGACGGTCTGCCTCGCCCTGACGGCCGCGTGGTGCGCGATGTTCAGGGCCAGCGCGCTCTTGCCGACGGAGGGGCGCGCCGCGAGCAGAATAAGATCCGAGCTGTGGAAGCCGAACGTCTTCTCGTCGAGCAGATAAAATCCCGTCGGGAGGCCCGTCAGCTGGCCTTTGTTGTTGTACAGCTCCGTCAGCTTGTCGTAGAGCTCGCCTATGACCTCCTTGACGGGGACTATTCCGGAGCGGTTCCTGTCCTCCATTATGCCGAAGATGGCGTTCTCGGCCGCCTCGACGATGTCCACGGCGTCCTCGCCGGCCGTGTAGCAGCTCTCGATGATTTTCGAGCACTCCTTGACGATTTTGCGCAGCGTCGCCTTTTCGGACACGATGCCCGCGTAGTGCCTGGCGTTCTCCGGCGTCGGAACGCACGCCGCCAGATCGCCGAGGTAGGCCATGCCGCCGACGCGGGCGAGCGTCCCGCGCGACTTGAGCTGGTCCCCGACCGTCAGGATGTCCACGGGCGCCGATTTTTCAAAAAGGGAAAGGATGGCAGAGTAAATCTCCCGGTGATCGTCGCGGTAAAAATCGTCGGGCTTGACGGCCTCCATCACGGTCGGCAGCTTGTCCTGGTCCAGCAGCAGGCAGCCGAGCGCGGACATCTCGGCCTCAATGTTCTGCGGCGGCACGCGCCCGCCGGGCATCTGAGCCATTGCGAAATCACGTCCTTTGCATAAAAAGCCGGATTCCCCGCCCGGATTCCGGGCGCGGCGGCTACTCCGCTTCCACGCTCACTTTGAGCTTCGCCGTCACGCCCTGGTGCAGCCGGATGTTCACCGTGTGCTCGCCAAGCGTCTTTATCGGCTCGTCGAGCGCGATCTTCTTTTTGTCCACGTCCAGCCTGAACTTCGACTTCAGCCCGTCCGCGATGTCCTTGCCCGTTATGGAGCCAAACAGCTGCGAGTGGGCGCCGGCCTTGCACTTGAGCACAAGGTTGATGCCCGATATCTTTTCGGCGTAAGACTCGGCGTGGGCGCGCTCCCTGTCCGCCTTCGTCTTTTCGGCGTCCTTGCGGGTCTTCATGATGTTCAGGTTGTCCTTCGTAGCCTCAACCGCTACGCCTCGCGGGAACAGGAAGTTTCTGGCGTAGCCGTCGCTGACGTTCACCATGTCCTCCTTTTTCCCAAGGCCCTTGACTTCCTCTTTGAGTATGACTTTCAATCGAAGCCCCCCCTTTCAGCCTGAACAGCCTGACGGGCAGGCCGGCCGGCGGGCGCGCGCGGGCGGCTCCCGCCGGCCGGCGGTCAGTCCGACGTATACGGCAGCAGCGCGATGTGCCGCGCGCGCTTGATGGCCACCGTCAGCTGCCTCTGGTGCTTGGCGCAGCAGCCCGACACCCTGCGGGGCAGTATCTTGGCCCTCTCCGAAATGTATTTCTTCAGCTTCGTGGCGTCCTTGTAGTCGATATCCGTCACCTTGTCCACGCAGAAGGCGCATATCTTCCGCTTTGCCCTTCTGTGGCGCCCGCCGCTGTCGTTCTTGTCGTACTGCTCCCTGTAGCCGCTGCTCTTGTTGTCTCTCCTGCCTCCGCCTGGTTTTGGCAAAATGCACCAACCTCCTCGCTCTCGCTCTTAATTTAGTATCAAAACGGCAGATCGTTCTCGTCCTCTATGGGCGTGAATCCGTCGCCGCTCGCGGCGGCCGCGCTTCCGGCGCCTGCGCCGCCGCCTGCGCCTGTGCCACCGCTCGCTGGATCCCCGCCGATCGGCTCGGGCGCGCGATCCTCGCCCGGCTGCGCGCCAAGCGGCGACGAGCCGCCCGGCTGCGCGTCGAGCGCCTCGCCCAAGCGCGCACCCGCCGCCTCGCCGGCGTTCAGGCCGCCGGGCTGAGGCGCGCCCGCAGAAGCGCCCTCAGGCTGCGCCGGCGCCGGCGCCGCCTGCTGGCCGCCGGGCGGCTGCCCGTATGGGCTGGCCGGCTGCTGGGCGTATGATCCGCCCGGCTGCGCGCCGTATGGGCTGGCCGCCTGCGCGCCGTCTGGGCTGGCCGGTTGCGCGGCGTATGAGCCGCCGGGCTGCGCCCCGTACAGGCCGCCGGACGGCTGCCCGTAGGCGCCGCCGGATGGCTGGCCGTATGATCCGCCCGGCTGTGCGCCGTATGGGCTGGCCCCGGCTCCCGCCGCCGGCGCCCCGCCCGCGCGCTGGCCAAACGGCCCGCCCTGCGCGGCCGATCCGCCGGGGGCGGCGCCGTACTGCCCCGAAAAGCCGCCCTGCTGCGCCTGCGGGTAGTAGCCGTAGTCGTCCCCGCGCCCGCCGCCGCCGTCGCCGTCCTGCCTCCTGCTGTCGGCGAAGTACACTTCCTCGCTGACAACCTCCGTCGTGTAGCGCTTCTTCCCCTCGTTGTCGTCCCACGACCTGGTCTGGATCCTGCCGACCACGAGCACCTGCTGGCCCTTCTTGAAATACTTCTCGCAAAATTCGGCCGTCTTGCCGAACGTGACGATGGGTATGAAATCCGCCTGCCGCTCCTCGCCCTGCCGCACGAACCGGCGGTCAATCGCAAGCGTGAAGTTGCTGACCGTGAGGTTGGACTGCGTGTACCTCACCTCCGGATCCCGCGTGAGCCTGCCCATCAAGATAGCCTTATTCAACTGCCGGCGCCCCCTTTCATGCAAAAAAACAATTAGAATGCGGCGCGCCACCGGGCGCCTACGCGTCTTTTCTGATAATCAGGAACTTCAGAATCTCGTCGGTTATTTTGAACACGCGCTCAAACTCCATGGGGAAATCCGAGGGCGCGCTGTAATGGACAAACACGTAGTAGCCCTCGTTTTTGTCCTTTATGGGATAGGACAGCTTTCTCGTCCCCCACTCCTCCAGCAAGTCCAGCTCGCCGTTTGCCTCGATCATGCCCTTGAATTTTTCTACGACAGCCTTGATGGCTTCTTCATCAAGCTCTGAATTGACGATGAAAATAGTTTCATAACTATTCATGAGTTATTCACCTCCTCCCGGTCTAAGACCCCACGTCGGAGCATGGGGCAAGGAAATAGCGCCGATCCCGGCGATGCTACAATATTATCACATGGCTTCGCGCAGATCAACAAAAACGCGAAATTTGCTGGCCGCCGCACCGCCGCAACTCCTGCCGGCCTGTCGGCCCGCCGACTGTCGCCGCGGCCTGCCGCCCTTATGCCCCTTGCGGCCCCTGCGGCCCTACGGCTCGTCTATGCGTATCTCGAAGCGGTCGAACTCCACGCGCTCGACGAACTGCTCGGCGAAAAAGCTAGTTTTGCCGAAGCGCGCCAGCTCGGCCGTGTTCTTCGAGAGCCACACGGGCACGGATATGTCGGCGTCCCCGCACAGCCTCAGCAGGCAGCTTTCCAGCTTGTCGCGGAAGCCCGCGCCGCCGCCCCGCCCGTCCTCGGCGCGCCTGCTGAACAGCGTCTTCCTGCCTTTCACTATCCTCCCGGAAACAATCATGGAGCGCTCCCCCCGTCGCCCGGCCGCGGCGCCCGGACGTGCCGGCCGCAGTCCCGCCGCCTAATTCGGGCCCGGCGCGCCCACTTCGGCCGAGCCAGCCGCCTCGCCCGCGCCGCCCGGCCACGGCGCGCCGGCCCTCATGAGCATGTACTCGATGGAGTCCACGAGCGCCTTCCAGCTGGCCAGGATGATGTCGGAGGACACGCCGACCGTCGCCCAGCTGTCGCGCCCGTCCGTGCTCTCTATCAGCACGCGGACTTTCGCCGCCGTCGCGGCGTCGGAGTCGATGACCCTGACCTTGTAGTCCGTGAGCTTCATGCCCGCTATCTGCGGGTAGAAGTGCGTCACGGACTTGCGGATGGCGCTGTCGAGCGCGTGGACGGGCCCCTCGCCCTCGCCGGCGGTGATGTACTCCTGCCCGCCGACGCGGATCTTTATCCAGGCGGCGGTCCCGGCGCCGTCCACGGCGGGCTCGCCCACGAAAACCTTGAAGGACACGAGCTCGAAGAACTGCCTGTAGGTGCCCAGCATCTTCTTTATCTCCAGCTCGAACGACGCCTCCGCGCCCTCGAACTGGTAGCCGTCCGCCTCCAGCTGCTTCAGGCGGGCGGCGACGTCCGCCGCGATCCGCGCGGCTTTCGTCACCTCCGGGGCGATTTTCCGGACCCGGCGCGCGACGTTGCTGCGCCCCGACACCTCGGACATCAGCAGGCTGCGCGAGTTGCCGACTTGCTCGGGATCGACGTGCTCGAACGACGGCGGGCTCTTCTCGACGGCGTCTATGTGCATGCCGCCCTTGTGCGCGAAAGCGTTGGCCCCCACGTAGGGGGCCTTCTCGTCGTGCGGTATGTTGCATATCTCGCTCACCGTCCGGGACAGCAGCGTCAGCTCCTGCAGCTTGCCGTCCTCGACGCAGCGGCGCCCGAGCTTGAGCTGGGCGTTCGCGATTATGGCGCACAGATCCGCGTTCCCGCAGCGCTCGCCGTAGCCGTTGACGGTGCCCTGGGCGTGCGCCGCGCCCGCCTGAATGGCGACCATGGTGTTGGCGACGGCCATGCCGCCGTCGTTGTGGCAGTGTATGCCGATCCTGGCCGCGCCGAAGCGCCTCACGGCGGCCCGCGCCGCGCCGCGCACGGCGAGCGGGAACGCCCCGCCGTTCGTGTCGCAGAGGCACAGCGTCTCGGCCCCCGCCCCATACGCCGCGTCCAGGCACGCCATCGCGTACTCCGGGTTGGCGGCGTAGCCGTCGAAGAAGTGCTCGGCGTCGAATATCACGCGCTTGCCGCTCGCGATCAGGTACGCGACGGACTCCGATATCATGCTCAGGTTCTCGGCGTTGCTGGTTTTCAGGATCTCCCGCACGTGGTAGTCCCAGCACTTGCCGAATATGGACGCATACGGCGCGCACGCGCCGGCGAGCGCGGCCAGGCCGGCGTCGCCGCCGGGCGAGGCCGCCCCGGCGCGGCGCGTGCTGCCGAAGGCGACGAGCTTCGCGCTGTTCAGGCGGACGCCCGCGAGCCGCCGGAACAGCTCCGCGTCCTTGACGTTGGACGCGGGGTTGCCGGCCTCGATGTACGCTATGCCGAAATCGTCAAGGCATTTTACTATTTTCAGCTTGTCCTCGACGGAAAAGGATATGCCGCGCGCCTGCGCGCCGTCCCTCAGCGTCGTGTCGAGCAGCTCCAGCCGCCGCCCGGCGCCGCCCTTTTCCGCGATGCGCCCATGAACGCCCATAAAGCTACTTTATTTCGACCGTCGCGCCGACTTCCTTCAGCTTTGCCTCGATCTGGGCCGCGTCCTCTTTCGTCGCGTTCTCCTTCACGGTCTTGGGCGCGCCGTCCACGAGATCCTTGGCCTCTTTCAGGCCGAGGCTCGTGATCTCCCTGACCACCTTGATGACCTTGATCTTGTCGGGGCCGACTTCCTTCAGAACGACCTCGAACTCCGTCTTCTCCTCCTCGGCGGGCGCCGCGGCGGCTGCCGCGCCGGCGCCTGCGGGAGCGGCGGCCACGGCCACAGGGGCGGCGGCGGACACGCCGAATTCTTCCTCAAACAGCTTGATGAGCTCCGCGATCTCCAAAATGGTAAATGTCTTTACGTCCTCGAATACCTTTTCCACTCTTTCGCTGGCCATGTAGTTTCCCTCCAAAAATAGTTAGTGTTGGCTTTCTTTTCCTGCGCCGCGCGGCGGCCGAGCTGCCTCCGCCCTCGCGCTATGAATGGCTTGCGGCGGCCCGCGCCGAGTCGCGCGCGGCGCCGCGCTGCGGCCCATGCCGCGCGATCGGCTGCGCTACGCGACGGGCTGCTCCTGCGCGCCCTCCGGCCCTGCTTCCTGTCCTGCCCCCTGGCCTTCCTCCTGCTGCCGGCGCTTCTCGAGAATCGCGCCCAGCACGACGGCAAGCCCCCTGGTGTTGGCGTTGAGCACGCTCACGAGCCCGCTCACCGGCGCCTGCAGCGCACCCAGCAGCGTCGCTATCAGCTGCTCCTTCGACGGCATCTCCGCAAGCGACGCCACGCCGCCTGGGTCGAGCACCTTGCCCTCGACGACGCCCGCCTTGATTTTCAGGCTGTCGATCTTCCGCGCGTACTCGGACATGATCTTGGCCGGCGCGACCGGATCGGCCGCGCTCGTGGCCATCGCCGTCGGCCCCGTAAGGGACTTCAGCAGCCCGTCAAGCCCGGCGTCCCTGGCCGCGAACGTCGTCATCGTGTTCTTGACGACATGGTAGCGCACGCCCGCCTTTCTCAGCGCGGCCCTCAGCTCAGTGTCCTGGCTGACGTTTATGCCCCTGTACTCGACGAGCACGACGCCTTTCGCGGCGCCCAGCTCGTCCGACAGCTCGCGGACAATCTTCTTGTTGCTGGCGAGTTTTTCCTTGCTTGGCAAATATTTCACCTCCTGTCCAACATTGCATTGTATTGGCGCAAAGCATTGCATAAAAACGCCCCCGCAGCCTCGGCGGCTTGCCGGGCGCGAGGGACGAAACAGCCGCGAGGCCCCCCTCCGCGCCGATGGCGCTCCGGCGCCCGGGCCGGCCGCGTGGCGCAGGGCGCGAATCGCGCCGCGCGCCGCGACGCCGCATGGGGCGCGCGAGAGAAAGGGCTCGCAAAGCTATTTGATGTCGCCTCGGCCGGCGGCTCCCGCCATTATGCCCGCCCGCGCCGCCCGCCCCTCGGTTGCGGGAGCGGCGGCGCCTGCGCGCGCCTGCTGTCTGTGGCAATCTTTATCGTTTTTCCATGGCCGCCCCGGCACCGACCTGGCACCGCCCCGGCGGCAACCGCCGCGCGGCACCGCGCTAGGTGGGGAGCGGCCTTGCTGCCAAGGTCACTGCGCCGCCGCGGCGGCCTCCGTGGCCCTCAGCGGGTTGATCCTGATGGCCGGCCCCATCGTGGGCGATATCACGACGCTCCTGAGATACTGGCCCTTGGCCGCGGCGGGCTTCGCCTTTACCACGGCGTCCATGAGCGTGTGGAAGTTGTCCACGAGCTTCTCGGACTCGAACGAGACCTTCCCAATCGGGCAGTGTATGATGTTCGTCTTGTCCAGCCTGTACTCTATCTTGCCGGCCTTGATGTCCGAGATCGCGCGGGCGACGTCCGCCGTGACCGTGCCCGACTTGGGGTTGGGCATGAGCCCCTTGGGGCCGAGCACCCTGCCCAGGCGGCCCACGACGCCCATCATGTCTGGCGTCGCCACGACCACGTCGAAGTCGAACCAGTTCTCGCTCTGTATCTTCGTCACCATGTCCTCGGCGCCGACGTAGTCGGCCCCGCCCTGCTCGGCCTCCTTGGCCTTGTCGCCCTTGGCGAACACGAGGACCCTCACCGTCTTGCCCGTGCCGTGCGGTAGCACGACGGCGCCCCTGACCTGCTGGTCAGCGTGCCGCGAGTCCACGCCGAGCTTGATGTGCGCCTCGACCGTCTCGTCGAACTTCGCCTTCGACACCTTCTGGCAAAGGCCGACGGCCTCGACCGGCGAATACAGGCTCAGTTTGTCGAACAGCTTCAGGCTGTCCTGGTATTTCTTGCCCCTTTTCATTCCAAAAGCCTCCTTCCCGCTATTCGCGGAGCTCCCGCGTCAATCCTCCACCGTGACGCCCATGCTCCTTGCCGTCCCGGCAATCATGCTCACGGCCGTTTCGATGCTCGCGGCGTTGAGATCCGGCATTTTCAGCTCGGCGATCTTGCGCAGCTCCTCGCGCGGAATCGACGCCACCTTTTCCAGGTTGGGCTTCCCGGAGCCGCTCTCGATCTTGCACGCCCTTTTGATAAGCACTGCCGCCGGCGGGGTTTTTGTAATGAATGAAAAGGAACGGTCAGCAAACACTGTGATGACCACCGGGATGATCAGCCCGGCATCTTTCGCGGTTCGTTCATTAAACTCTTTGACAAAGCCCATGATATTCACGCCATGCTGTCCAAGAGCTGGTCCAACCGGTGGGGCAGGCGTCGCTTTGCCGGCGGGTATCTGAAGCTTGATGTAGCCGGCCACTTTCTTTGCCATAATAAAACAACTCCTCCCTCGTCAAGTTTTGGGACAAAACTTGGGTTTGAAGGCGCGCTTTCGCGCCCGAAACATTGCCTTCAAACTCTCCACCTCCCAAATTGCGCTGTATAGCAATCAATATGACTTGATCATATTGCATCATATTGCCCGGTATTGCTTGGTGTTGCACTGTATTGCGCTATGCTGCCCGGCATCGCGTCGCGTTGCATACGCGCCTGCCTGCGCCATGCCGCCCCTCGCCGCCGCCGAATTGGCCGGGCCAGGCCGCCGCGCCGCCGCGGCTGTCTCATGACAGCTTCTGTATCTGGACGAGCTCCAGCTCGACGGGCGTTTCGCGGCCGAACATGGACACCAGCACGCGGACTTTCTTCTTCTCCATGTTGATGTCCTCGACGATGCCGATGAAGTTCTCCAGCGGGCCGGTCGCGACGCGCACGTTGTCGCCCACCTCGTAGTCCACGACGGGCAGGAACTCCTCCACGCCCATGGACTTCACTTCCTCGTCGGACAGCGGCACGGGCTTGGAGCCTGGGCCGACAAAGCCCGTCACCCCGCGCGTGTTGCGGACGACATACCACGTCTCGTCCGTTATGAGCATCTTTATCAGGATGTAGCCTGGGAAAACCTTGCGCAGCGTGGCTTTCTTGCGGCCGTCCTTGATCTCTATCTGCTCCTCCATGGGCACGACGATGTCAAGGATGACGTCCTGCATGTTCCTGTTCTCGATAACCTTTTCTATGTTGGCCTTGACCTTGTTCTCGTAGCCGGAGTACGTGTGTATGACGTACCACTTTATGTCCGGGTTGACGGCGGGGGCTTCCTCCGCCGCGCCGTCCGGATCCGCCCCGACAAGGCCCGGATCTTCGTATATGCTGGCATACGCGCCGGCATCGCCGCCGGCGTCGCCGCCAGGATCGCCATAGTATATGTCTCCGCCGTAATTCTCGGCGTCCTCCTGGAACAACGCGATGCACCTCCCCGCCGTTCGATCCCCGCCAGCCCGCCGCAGCCCCCGCGCCCCGTCGCTCCCCGCCGCCTTGCGCGGGCCGCGCGGGCTGCGCTGGTTGCGGCGCCTGCGATCGGGGCCGCTACGTCCCGATCTGGAGCGTCAGGAACAGCACCCTCGACAGCCCAAGATCCAGCGCGTAGATCAGCACGCCCATGATCGCGCAGACAAAGAGCACGGTCGCCGTGTAGTTTATCAGCTCGCGCCACGTGGGCCACGTCACGCGCTTCAGCTCGAGCCGGATGTCAGTGACGTTCTTTTTGAGCTTTTTCGCGAGGGCGCCCTTTTGCTTCTGGGCGTCTTTCGCCCTGGCGCCTTTTTCGGTTCCGTCATTGCTTGATGCCATGGCTGCCTCCCGGTATTTTATGCTGGCCTCGCCGGCCGTGCCGCCGGGCCGCGAAGCCGCGCCGCCGCCGCTTTGCTGCCGGCCGGCGCGCTATACGCTGCTACGTTGTACGCTACCTTGTTTCCTTGTGCAGCGTGTGCTTGTGGCAAAAGCGGCAGTATTTTTTCATCTCGATCCTGTCCGGATCGTTCTTCTTGTTCTTCGTCGTGTTGTAGTTTCTCTGCTTGCAGTCCCCGCAAGCGAGCGTAATGCGCACGCGCATGGCCTGTCACCGTTCCTTTTCGTCCGAGTTTTTCGTTCGAGCTTTGGCGCAAAACCTGTTCTCGCCCAATTTTGCCCGATTTTGCGAGGCAGACAAAAAAAGCCCCCTCGCAGGCTTAACCACTATATCACGCTTCGCGGGCGCGTGTCAAATTTTTTTGCGGGGCGCTTTTTGCGCGTTTTTTGCGGTGCCGCGCTTCCCGAAAAACTGCGCGAAACGCGCAAAAGCGCCCTCCAATTCCGGGCGTGGAGCCTGGCGGCCGCAAGCCCGGCTACTGTCCGGCTCGGCCGCCGGTATCAGCCGCCGGGCTCCGCGGCCGCGTTCTTCCGGCCCACGATGGTCTTCGCGCGCCACGCGCCGCGCCGGTGGAGCGCCGCGCTGAGCACGGCGCCCGCGCCCCAGGCTACGAGCAGCGACACCATCAGCACCTCCGGGCGCCCGTTCGGGTACGCGTCCGAGCGGGTCATGTACGCGAGCAGGTACACGACGGGGGTTCTCACCGCGACCGTCGTGATCATGGAAATCCACATGGGCGACATCGTGTCGCCGGCGCCGCGCATGACGCCGCAGAGGATCTGCATGACCGCCATCGCGACGTACCCCGGCGAGAGTATGCACAGCATCCTGTAGCTCAGCTCGACGACGGGGCCCGTGTTCGTGAATATGCGCATGAGGGCGCGGCCGAACACGAGCATGAGCGCGACGAGGGCGACCGACACGGCGACGCCCATGCGCGCGCCGGCCCGGGCGCCCTTGTCCACGCGGTCCATCTTGCCCGCGCCGGCGTTCTGCCCCACGAACGTGGACATCGCCATGCCGAACGTGAAGTTGGGCATCATGGCGAAGCCGTCCACGCGCATCACGATCGTGGCGCACGCGATCACGTCGGAGCCGAAGCTGTTCGTCAGCGTCTGGACGACGATGTTGGCCAGCGAGAAGATCATCTGCGTCAGCGCGGCCGGCATGCCGAGCTTGCCCAGCTGCGGGCTGAGCCGCCTGTCCAGCCGTATGTATCTGAGCCGCCAGTCAAAGACGTCGTTCATCCTGGCAAGGCGGATCACGCACAGCACGGACGAGATCCACTGGGCGATGACCGTCGCCCACGCGGCCCCCGCGACGCCCCAGCCGAAGCCCGCCACGAACCAGACGTCCAGCACGATGTTCAGGAGGCAGGTGATCGACAGGAACACGAGCGGCATCAGCGAGTCGCCCATCCCGCGCAGTATGCCGGATATGCCGTTGTAGAAGGCGATCCCGCTTATGCCGATGAACAGGATCACCATGTACTCCGCGCACGCGTCCAGTATGTTCGCCGGCGTCTGCAGCAGCACGAGCAGCGGCCTCGCGATCGCCGGGCCGATCGCCATGATCACGGCGCTGGAGAGCAGGAGCAGCAAAATCGTCGTCCCGATCGTCCTGGACAGCTCGTCCCGTTGCTTCGCGCCGAAATACTGGGACACCATGATGCCCGCGCCCGTGGATATGCCCATGAAAAGGATCAGCAGCAGGTTGAACAGGGGGAAGCTGGCGCCGACGGCGGCGAGAGCCTCGTCCCCGACGTATTTCCCGACCACGATGGAGTCCACCGTGCTGTAGAGCTGCTGCACGATGTTCCCGACGAGCAGCGGGACCGCGAACATAGCGAGCTTGCGCCATATCACGCCAACGGTCATGTCCTGCGCGGAAAACAGGCCCTTCAGCCGCGACGCCACCGAGCCGCCCCCGCTCCGCCCAAGACGGGCTGTGTGCATAGAAATTGCTCCTTTCCTTCCCTCCTGCCAATCCGCGCCGCTCCGCCCAAAAGAATGGGCGTGGCGGCGACGCCTTGCTCTATTCTACTAACGCGTGCGCGAAATTGCAATAGGGAAGATCGGCGGCTC
>JAISFK010000171.1 GCA_031263625.1 Clostridiales bacterium | reverse complement strand
GCCGCCCTCCGCGACCGCGAGGCTCTCCATAGCCTCCGCAGACTTCGGGGCAGTGCGGGAAAACGCCAGCTTCGCGCCCGGCGACGGGGCGAGGACGGCATCAACGTAGACAATCGGGGCGATAACCGTCAATTCCGGTGTTTGCAGGCTGATATTCGTGTTCCACTTCATCCCGTCCAGATCCGCCTGACTTACCGCCGCCACGGTCAGCGTGCGGGCGGGCGACCGCAGGAACGCGCGAACCGTTTGCGCCGTTTGCTCATAGCTCTTTTGCGCGTTGCGCGGATAATAGTCCCGCAGGTTGGGGATCCCGTCGGAATCAAAGTCCCCTTCCGGCGGGTCGATGCTCTCGCCGGGAACGTCCATATCCGGAAGCAGATGCCCCAGCTGAAGATGGAGGCGAACGGCGCTGTCGCCGCCCGCTTCGTTCATGCCGGTATGGAACACTGCCATCAGGGTAGGCTCCAGCACATTGTACACGCGCACCCTGAACGCCGTCGCGTTCTCCGCGCCTTCCAGCGGAATCTGCGTCGCCAATTCCGAGTACTCCGTGTCCAGAATCTTGGACGTGACGCGCTTTACCGCGTCCCCGGTGATATCTATGCCCCCAATGTTTGCCGGAACAAACTTGATCGTGGCGTACACCCTGCCGTCGTCCAGCACCTCCAGGCTCGCTTCCTCGTGCAGCATCGGCGCCATCATGGAGCGCCCGTCCGCGTCCGCCCTCCACATCTCCGCGCTGACGCCCGAATAGGCGCCGGGTTCGATCAGAGGCAGGGCGTTAGCCTTGAGCAATGCCTTGTTTACCGCGTCCCGCACGCCGACGCAACTGTTCGTCGCGTGGGATATCGTGTCCACTTCCGTGGACTGGGCGGCGATGATTCGGTCGATGTATTCCGGATCCACTTGGGCCCAGAGATGTTCAAGCTGGCCCTCGTGACTGATCACGCGGATGCTCTGGATGATGTCGTCCTTGATCGTCACCCGCGTCACGATGTCGAATCCGCCGTGCCCCGCGCCTATGCCCTCGTAGGTGCCGTCATAATACAGCCCGTCCTCGCCCGGATCTGTTGGTTCGCCCGGATCTGCCGGATCACTCGGTTCGCCCGGTTCCAAGGGGGTGTAGCCGTCAATCGTGAACTGGGCAAGCGCCCCGTCAAACACGCCGTGGAAAAGGCCGGCCACGTCGCCGTCATTGGAACCCGTCGCCCCTGCGGCCACAAACCGCCCGGGCGCGATCTCGCACACGCCGTACCAGGCGTCGTTGCCGTTCGTGCCGCCGCTGTTCAGCATGTATTCGAGCGCGCCGCCCGCGCTGAATTTCAGTAACACCATCCTGCCGGTTCCCACGGCAAAATCCTCAAAAAGCCCGTTGAACGCGCCAGCGCTGCCCGCCACCGCGTAGCCGCCGTCCAGCGTTCCGACGATGCCGTAGCCATAGTCGTGCCCGCTCGATCCGTAGCAGCTGGCCGCCGTCAGCTCGCCGTTCCCGGAGAACGAGGCGACAAGGATATCGCGGCCTCCCGTCTTCAGGCCCTCGTAGTCGTAGTTTGCCGACTGGGCCGTGCCGGCCGCGATAAAGCCGCCCTTTGCCTCTATGACGCCCCGGAACTCGTCCACGCCCGTGCCTACGAGCGTATTCACCCACTCAAGCTCGCCCGCGCCGGACAGCAGAGCGATCATGGCGTTCGTCGCCGCAGTGGTGCCGCCGGCGTCCCGCGTCCCCGCGAGATCCCCGTCCGCAGACCGGCTCGCGCCGACCGCGACGAATTTGCCGTCCGACGTCTCCGCCACGCTACGGATATTTTCATTCAGGCTGCCGCCGAAAACCCGCGCCCACTCAAGCGCGCTGCCCGGCCCGAATTTTGCGATCAGGCAGTCGTCGCCGCCCTGATGCCCGGAAAACTCGGCGCTGTCGCCCCTGACGCAACCATAGGCCACAAAGCCGCCGTCGCGCGTCGCAGAAACGCCATAGAACGTGGCGTCGAAAGTTCTGCCCCACACGCTCGCGCCGTCCGCGCCAAAGCGATCGATCTGCGAGAAGCCTGCCGCCGCGTAGCCGCCGCCCGCAAGCTCGTCCGTCTGCCAGTAGTAGTAAGCCTGCGGGCCGGTGGGCGCGCGCTTCCATTCGACCGCGCCGTCCGCGTCGTATTTGACAAGAAGCGGGCCTGGCTGGTCGCCCTCGGCCAGATCCTCGCCGTCCCCGTTCCTGGCCGCGATGCCGCCGGCCGTGACAAAGCCGCCGTCCGACGTCGCCTTCACGTCAAAGATGCTGTCGCTGCCGCTGGAACCGAAAGCCCTGAACCAGTCCATGGACATCCCGCTCGCCTCTGCTTCCTGCTCCGGCAGGATTCCGCTTACGTCAAAGAACAGGCGGATGACCTGGGTGGCGCCCATGGCCGGGACATACAGCGACGTCATCACGGGAGTCCTCGCGTCCGGCACATGGAAGCGGACGGTCTGAGTGCCGCCCTCGTCGTTGACGAACAGCACCTCGGCGTCGCGGTACTCGCCGTCGCTTCCCATCGTCATGATCTCCGCGAGGTCGCTGCCCTTGTAAAGGCCGCCGAAGATGGTGACGGAAACAAAGCGCACGGTCGCGTAAATCTCCCCATTGCTGACCTCCCATGCCGCATCGGGCGCGACCATGCCGCTCATCATGGACGGCGTGTCGTTGATCTGATGCCACCCTGCGACTGGCACGCTTTCGTAAACGCCGTCGTCCGGCATGTCCCGCCCCGCCTTTTTCAGCGCGTCGGCCACCGCCGCCTTGATCCCCTCGCTGCTGAACGTCGCCCCGGAAATGGCGTCCACGCTTGCGGAGCGCGCGCCGATGATCGCGTCAAGCAGGCCGGGGACGCAGGCCGCGAAGTAGTCTGGCGAATCCCCGTGCGAGATCACTTCAATCGCGCCGATCTCATTGTTTTCGATGGAAACGGACAGCGTCGTGACGCCGGAATGATAGCCGTCGCCCTTCCCCTCGTAAACGCCGTCCCTGTAGTTCTTTGCGCCGGCGCCGTGCGGGAACTGCGCCCCGCCCGGCTCTCCCTCGCCCGGCAACGGTTCCCCTGGCTCTTCTGGCTCTCCTGATTCGCCCGCGGCCGGCTGCAGCGTGTCCCAATACAGCTTGACGAAAGAATCCACGCTGAATTTGCCGTTGTCGAACACGATGCCGGAGATCTCGCCGTTCAGGTTCTTCATGGCGGGGACGTACAGATATGTGCTCGTGGCATACGTCGCGGACAGACCTTTCAGCGGGAAGGCGACCCGGCTGCACACGGTGAGCCCGTCAACCGTTTCCGTCCTGACCGAAACGCCTTCGCCGCTCAAAACGCCGCCGTC
>JAISFK010000145.1 GCA_031263625.1 Clostridiales bacterium | reverse complement strand
GGCGTCGCCTCCGGCGCTTTGGCGGGCGCCGCCCGCCTGGCCCGCTCCTGCGCGGTCGCCGGGTTGGCGGTCGCCCGCCGGCCCGCCGTCGGCGCGAGCCGCCGCGCGCCTCGCGTCCGGCTGCGCGGCGCCCGCCTGCCTGCCCTGGCCTGGCGCCGCCTCGCGCCCCTCTGCCGCCGGCGCGAGGCCATCGGCGCCGGTAGCGCCCGGCCCGCCGCCGCCCGCATGGCGGTCGCCCGCGCCGGCAATCGCGCTGGCAGCGGCCCTGTCGCCGCCGGCGCCCCCGGCCGCTCCGGCGGCTCTGGCGGCTCCGGCCTCGGCGCCGCCATCCTGCGAAGCGCCGGCCGCTCGGCCGGCGGCGCTGTCTGCGCCAGCGACTGCGCCTGCGGCGGCGGCCGCGCCGCCTCCCGCCTGCGCCACCGCGTCGCGGGCCGCTCCGGCCTGCCCGTCGGCGCCGGCAATGCCAGCGCCGGCAGAGCCGCCGGCAACAACCGCGCCACTGCCGCCGCCCGGCGCGTCGGCGCGAGCCGGCGCCGCGCCCGCTGCGGGAGCGCCCGCGCTCGCAGCCTCACCGCCAGCGGCCGCGCCGCCAACAGCCGCGCCCCCGGCGCCGCCGCCGCCGGTTTCCAGCACGTCCAGGCCGACGGAGCTGAGCCTCGCCTGCTTGCCGGCCAGCGCCGCGCGCTGCTGCTCGGCGTCCTTCGCGCCGGCCGGCGCGTCGGGAACGCGGCCCGCCTTTTTGTCGGCCAGCTCCTTGCTCTTTATGGCGTTCTGCTTCACTCTGGCTTCCGCGATCAGCTGCTCTATCGTCTTTTCGCGGGACATGCGCGTAAAGCCGGCCATCAGGCCGGAGTTGGAGTCGGACGCCTTTATGTACTCGCTCCTGTAGCCCTGCCCGTCGCGCCGCCTGCCGCCGCGATCGCCGCCCCGATCTCCGCCGCCGCCGTAGCGCGACGAGCCCTGCTGCGGCTGCCTGCCGACCCTGCGGCCCTGGTTTTGGGGCATCTTGAAGTCAGTTTCCTTTTCTTCCCTCTTGCCGCCTCTGTCCAGGTTGATCTCCGTCGTGCGGATAATGCGGGGCGGGCTTTTCGCCCCTTTTTTGCCGTTCTTCGCGTCCTTGGGCGGCGCGGCCTTGCCGCTCGCCGGCTCCGCGGCAGCCGGGCCCTGGGCGCCGCCCGCGCGAGGCTGCGCCTTTTTGCCCTGGGGCTGTTGCTGCGCCGCCTGCTGCTGGGGCTGCTGCGGCGGCTGGGCTTGCTGCGGCCGCTGGGATTGCTGCGGCCGCTGAGGTTGCGGCTGAGATAAAGATGGCGATGAAGATTGAGAATGGGGCTGTGGCAGAGGCTGGGGCTGCTGTTGGGGCTGGGCCGGGCCGGCCGCGGCCGCGCGGGGCGGCTCGGCGTCTTCCTTGGCCTGAGCCTGAGCCGGCGCCGGCGCTTGCGCCTGCGGCTTCGCGTTCGCGTTCTTTATGCCAATGTGCTTGTAGAGCGCGTCCAGCTCATGCTCCTCGAGCAGGCTCATATGGTTCTTGACGACGACGTTGATCTCGGCAAGCTTTTCCATCAGCCTCTTGCTGTTTGTGTCTAGTTCCCTGGCTAGTTCATATACCCTGATTTTTTCCAATAAGCGCACCCCCGTTTTCTGTAAAAACGTCCTCATGTTTGCCATTTAGTCCCACTAATATCGCAACCACCTCTTTCTATGCTTTGTTTATATATCCTGCGGCGGGTCGGCCGCAGTGCTGGTAGCAGTGCTGGGCGCAGGGCTGGTAGCAGCGCTGGTAGCAGCGCTGGGCGCGGGATCGGTCGCCGCGCCGCCTGCCGCGGCGGCTATCGCCGCGCTCAGCTCGGCATAGGCGCCGCCCGCGTCGCTGACCTCGAAGCAGCGCTCGATTTTGCGCTGCTTCCTCGCCAGCTCGGCGCACGCGGGGTCCTTGCATATGTAAGCGCCGCGGCCGGGCTTCTTGCCGGTGGCGTCAACGGCCACCGAACCGTCCTGGGCCTTTACGAGGCGCGCCAAATCCATCTTGTTCTTCATGCTCCTGCACGATATGCACATGCGCTGGGGCTTTTTTTTCTGCTTCACGCTTGCCGATCATTCCCTTTCAAGTTTTGGCGCGCAACACGGGCGCGGCAGCCTGCCCGCAGCCTGCCCTCGCGGGCGCGAAATTCCGCTTTCGCGCCGCCCCGTCTCAGGCGCTACTCGCCCGCGCCGATCTCGCCGCCGTCGGCGCCATAGCCGTCGCCTTCGGCGGCGCCGTCGCCGCTCTCGTCGCCATAGCCATCCGCGCCGCCGCTGTCGCCCGCGCCGTAGCCGCCGTCATAGCCTGCTTCGCCCGCAACATAGCCAGCCTCGCTGCCGTCGCCGCCCTCATATTCTGCCCCGGCGCCGTCCACAGCGCCATATCCCGCCTCGGCGCCCTCTGCGGCGTCATAGCCTGCTTCATCATCGACAGCGTCTGCGGCATCATACGCCTCGCCGCCTTCGCCCTCGCCCGCTCCATACGCGCCGTCCGCGTCCGCGCCATAGGCGCCCTCGCCGCCCTCGTATCCCTCGCCGCCGTCCGCGCCCTCGTCCTCGTAGCCCTCGTCGCCCTCCTCGCCGTCTTCGTAGCCCTCGTCGTCCTGATACTCGTAGTCCCTGTCGTAGTTGAGGAGCTGCTGCTCGATGGCCATCCTGAGCTGGGTTTCGCTTTTGATGTCAATCTTCCAGCCCGTCAGCTTGGCCGCCAGCCGCGCGTTCTGCCCCTCCTTGCCGATGGCGAGCGACAGCTGGAAGTCCGGCACCGTTATCTCGGCGATCTTCTCCGACTCGGACATGTCCACGCGGATGACTTTCGCCGGGCTGAGGCTGCTTGACAGGAACTCGGCGGGGTTGCTGCTCCACTTGATGATGTCGATCTTCTCCCCGCGCAGCTCGTCCACGACGGCCTGCACGCGCGTGCCCTTCTGCCCGACGCACGCGCCGACCGGATCCACGTTGTCGTCCTTCGAGAACACGGCGATCTTCGTCCTCAGCCCCGCCTCCCGCGATATGCTCTTGATCTCGACCGTGCCGTCGCTGATCTCCGGAACCTCAAACTCAAAAAGCTTCTTCACGAGGCCGGGGTGCGTCCTGGACACCAGTATCTGCGTGCCCTTGGGGGTCTTGCGCACTTCCGTTATATACGTCTTGAGCCTGTCGTTGTAGCGGTATTCCTCGTTGTGCGCCTGCTCCTTTTCCGGCAGCACGGCCTCGGCCTTGCCCACGTCGAGGATGACGCTGTTCCGCTCAAACCTGTTGACAATGCCCGTGATAATGTCGTCCTCCCGGCTGGAAAACGTGTCGAAGATGATGCCCCGCTCCGCCTCGCGGATTCTCTGCATGACGACCTGCTTGGCGGTCTGCGCGGCGATCCTGCCGAACTTTCTCGGCGTGACCTCGATCTCGGCGACGTCGTTTTCCTCCAGCTCCGCGCTGATCTTCTTCGCCTGCTCTATGGAAATCTCGGACATCGCGCCGTCAGGGTTCGCGGAAACCTTTTTCAGCGCGAGAACGCGGACGTCGCCCGAGTCTTTGTCAAAAATGATCTTCACTTCCTGCGTCGAGCCGAAGTTTCTCTTGTATGCCGAGATCAGGGCCGCCTCGATGGCCTCTATCAGCACGTCCTTATTGATCCCCTTCTCCCTCTCAAGCTGCTCAAGCGCGTGAATTAGCTCAGCCCCCATGATTGTGACCATTCCTTTTCAAGTTTTGGCGTTTGCCTTGCCGCCCCTCTGCCGCGAGCCGCGAGTCGCCCGCCTCGCGCGGGCGC
>JAISFK010000043.1 GCA_031263625.1 Clostridiales bacterium | reverse complement strand
ATTGGATTTGCGTGCGCGCTCCGGCTCGCGCGCGACGGCTTCAACATAGCGGTGATGGCCACGGGCGCGCAGAGCGCCTGCGCGGGCAGGCTCCGCATGATTGAGGAGGCCGGCGCCGAGTGCCTCTACGTCAGCGGCAGCATAGCCAGCGCGGCGGACAGGGAGCGGCTGGTGTCCGAGACGGCGGGGAGATTCGGCGGCATCCACGTGCTCGTGAACAACGCGGGCGTGGCCCCCATCCAGCGCGCCGATCTGCTGGACATGAGCGAGGAGAGCTTTGACCGGGTCATAGGCATCAACACGAAAGGCACGATGTTTCTGACGCAGGCGGTGGCGCGGCAGATGATGAGGCAGGGCTATGAGGGCGCCAAGCGCGGCACGGTCATCAACATATCCAGCTGCTCGGCAGAGGTTTCATCCACCGGGCGCGGCGAATACTGCGTTTCAAAGGCGGGCATGTCCATGCTGACGCTCCTGTACGCCGACAGGCTGGCCGCCGAGGGCATATACGTGCATGAGGTGCGCCCTGGCGTGATAGACACGGACATGACGTCCGCGGTGCGCGCCAAGTACGACGCCCTGATTGAGGGCGGCGCTTTCCCGATCGCGCGCTGGGGCTCGCCGGAGGACGTCGCCGGCGCCGTGTCCGCGTTCGCGGGCGACGCCTTTCTGTATACGACGGGCAACTACGTGGACGTGGACGGGGGATTCCATATCAGGCGGCTATAGATCGGGCGACTATAGATCGGACGGCTATAGATCGGGCGGCATAAATTGGGCGGGGGCCAAAATGAAAGAGCAATCGAAGGCAGAGGCGCAATCGAAAGCAATGGAGCAATCGAAAGCAAAAGAACAGCTGAAGGCAAAAGCGCAATCGCAGGCAAAAGCGCGATCAAAGGCGCGACCGCAGGCAAAAGCGCAATCGCAGGCGCAAACGCCGTCGCGGGCCGAGGCGGCGGCCAGCCTGCGGATCGGGGGCGCTAACGTGCGGGCATGCGCCTTCAACACGGTGGTCGTCGGCACGGGGGCGGCCGGCTACAACGCCGCCTGCCGGCTGCACGGCCTGGGCCAGCGCGACGTCGCCATAGTCACAGAGGGCGTGGGCGTGGGCACTTCCCGCAACGCCGGGAGCGACAAGCAGACATACTACAAGCTCACGCTGGCGGGCGGCGAGGCCGACAGCGTCCGCGAGATGGCCGAAACCCTGTTCGCCGGCGGGTGCGTGGACGGCGACATCGCGCTGTGCGAGGCGGCGCTGTCCGCGCAGAGCTTTTTCCGGCTCGTGGAGCTGGGGGTGCCTTTCCCTAGAAACCGTTACGGGGAGCACGTCGGCTACAAAACCGACCACGATCCGCGGCGCCGGGCCACCAGCGCTGGCCCGTACACGTCCAGGCTCATGACCGAAAGGCTGCAGGAGGACGCGGAAGCCAGGGGGATTCCCGTGTATGACGGCATGCAGGCCGTGAGGGTCGTCGTCGAGGGCGGCGCATGCAGGGGGGTGCTGTGCTACGCCGCGGCCGACCGCGGATACGCGCTGTTTTTTTGCAGGAACTTGGTATTGGCCACCGGCGGGCCGGCGGGCATGTACGCCGACAGCGTGTATCCGGCCGGGCAGTGCGGCGCGACCGGCATAGCGCTCGAAGCGGGGGCGGCCGGCCGGAATCTGACCGAATGGCAGTACGGGCTGGCATCCGTGGCGCCGAGGTGGAACGTGAGCGGCACGTTCATGCAGGCGCTGCCCCGCTTTGTCTCCACGGGGCCGGACGGCGGCGGCGGGCGGGAGTTTCTCCGCGACTACTTCCGCAGCGAGGGGGATATGCTTGACAGCGTGTTTCTGAAGGGCTACCAGTGGCCGTTTGACGCGCGCAAGGTGGCGAGCGGCGGCTCGTCCGCCATCGACATTCTCGTGCATCTGGAACGCGCGGGCGGCCGGCGGGTGTTTTTGGACTATCGCCGGAACCCGCGCGGCGGCGGCCTCGATTTTTCCCTGCTGGGGGGCGAGGCCAGGGCATACCTTGAGAAGGCGGGCGCCTGCTTTGGCACGCCGCTGGACAGGCTTTTGCGCATGAACAGCCCGGCTGTGGACTTCTACCGCGACCGAGGCGTCGATTTGGCCGCCGAGCCGCTGGAAATAGCGCTGTGCGCCCAGCACAACAACGGCGGGCTGGCGGTTGGCCGCCACTGGCAGACGAGCGTCGAGGGCCTTTTCGCGGCGGGGGAGGCGGCGGCGACCCACGGGGTGTACAGGCCGGGCGGCAGCGCCCTCAACGCGGGGCAGGCGGGATCCGCCAGGGCGGCGATGCATATCGCCGCGCGCCGCGCCGGGAGCGCGCGGGCGGGCGGGCTGTCGCCGGAGGGGCGCAGGCAGGTCGAGGAGATCCTTGCGCTGGCGGCGACCGCGTTGCGCGGCGGGAGCGGGAGCAATGGCGAGGACGGAGAGAGCGGCGGCGTTGTGCCGAGCGGAGGCGTTGCGCCGGACGGGGAGAGCGGCGCCGCGCAAGGAGCCGGCGACGGCGTTGCGCCGGACGGCGGAGCGCGGGATGGAAGGGGCGAAGCGCGGGGCCGGGAGAGCGGCGCCAAAGGGGATGGCGCCCAAGAAGATGGCGCCAGCGCACTGGCGCTCTGGGACAGGGCGGCCCGGCGCATGAGCCGGGTCGGCGGGCCAATACGCGACGCGAGGCGCATTGGGGAAGCGATCGCCGAAACAAAGGCGGAGCTTGCGTCGCTCGCGCAGACCGTCAGGGCGTCAGGCGACGAGCTGGGCGCGGTTTTCAGGCTGCGCGACGTCCTGATTTGCCAGCTGGTGTATCTGTCGGCCATGGAGGACTACGCCAGGGCCGGCGGCAAGAGCCGCGGCAGCGCCATTTACGCGGATCCGAACGGCGGCAAGCCATACGACTGGCTCCCGGACGATCTCGCTTTCGCGCTGGACGACGGCAGCCTTGGCAACCTGGTGCAGGAGGCGTCATACGCGAACGGCGAGCCCGCGTTTTCGTGGCGCGATGCGCGGCCCATCCCGGACAGCGACGATTTTTTCGAGAACGTCTGGCGCGAGTTCCGCGAGGGCGGCGGCGACTGAGCGCGGCGAGCTGGCGAGCAGGCGGGCGAACGGGCAGCTCGCGGCAGCTGGCTGGCGCGGCGAGCCGGCGAGCGAATAGGCAACTCGCGCACTCGTGCGGCGTGTTGCGATCAGAATTGTTTATTCATGCGCGTATCGTGGTAAAATCATGAATAGCGCAAATGCAATGCTTATTAGAGTGGAGGCTGCAATATGGATTTGCAAAAGAAGGCTTTTTATCTCGCGCTTAAATGGATGGAACTGACCCAAAACGGAGTGACCCCTAAGCCGACGGACTTTGCCGAGGAGTTTGTGGCGGCGCACCAGGACATATTGCGGGTGCTGTCGGATCACGAGCCGCCGGAGTCGTTTGACGCGTCGAGCTTTATGTAGGCGGCGCAAAATGGCGCGCGGGCGCTGGTTTGGCCGGCCGTATTTTGGGGTGAGGTTTTGGCGAAGCAAAAAGAGCGCGGCTTTCTGGTCTTGGCGCGGCTGTTCTGGATCTTCCTGAAGGCGGGGACGTTTACCTTTGCCGGCGGGCTTGCCATGCTGCCGCTTATACAGAAAGACGTCATTGAAAAGTACAAAATGCTGGACGACGAGGCTTTTTTGGAATATGCCGCTCTCTCGCAGACGCTTCCCGGAATGATCGCGCTGAACTGCGCCATTTTTGTCGGCAAGAGCGCCGCGGGCTTGCCGGGCGCGCTCGCGGCCGGCCTTGGCACGGTTCTGCCCGCTTTCGTCCTCATGCTGGCGGCGACGGCGCTTATCAATTTCATACCCAGGACGGACAGGGTCGAAAGCGCCTTTAAGGGCGTAAGGGCGGCTTCGGCGGCGCTGATACTCTATTCGGCCATCAAGCTTGGCAAGAAGGACATCCGGAAGGCGTTCCCGATGGCTGTCGTAGCTGTGTCGTTTGTCCTCGTGCTCTTTTTGAACGTCGGCGCGTTTCCCGTGATCATTTCGGCGGCCGCCGCCGGCATCGCCGTGACGCTCGCGGGCGGGCAAAAGGCCGGCGAAAAGCCGGAAGGCGAGGCGCCGGGCGCGGAGCGGGCGGGAGCGCTTGGCGAGGCGCCGGGCGGCGACGGGCATGGCGGCGAGTCCGCGGCGCGGCCGGGCGGCGGGCCGGGCGATCCGGCAGGGCCGGCGGGCGGCGCGGGCGAAACGGGCGATGCGGGTGATGCAGGTGGCGAGCCAGGCGACCCGGCAGGCCAGACGGGCGAAACGGGCGGCGCGGGCGAAACGAGCGATGCCGGCCAGGCGGGCGATGCGCGCGGAGCAGGCGAAGAGCGAAGCGGGGAAGGCCGGCCATGACAGCGTTTTTTATCTTGTTTCTCATATTCTTCAGAATTGGGCTGATCGGCTTTGGCGGCGGGTACGCCATCATATCCATCATCGCCACGGAGCTTGGCGCGCTGGGCATCAGCAGCCAGCAGTTTGCCGATCTCGTGGCGGTCGATCTGATCGTGCCCGGCCCGCTGGCCGTCAACGGCGCGACATACGTCGGCTACCTCAACTCCGGATTCTGGGGCTCGCTCGCGGCGACGCTGGGCATATGCGCGCCAAGCTACATCGTCGTGCTCGCGGTTATGTATTTCATCGAAAAGTTCAAGCAGTCGCGCTTTGTCCGGGGCTTCATGGCAGGCGTCAGGCCGGCCGCGATCGGGCTCATAGCCGCGGCTTCCATGACGATCGGCAAGGACGTGTTCTTGGTCGAGGGCACGACTTTCCAGTCTTTTTTCGGCAGCGTCTTTAGCGACCCGTTGTCCGTCATATCCCCCGCCAGCCTGCTCCTGTTCGTCCTGGCGGCTTTCGCGCTGACGAAGCTCAAGGCGAACCCGATCCTCGTCACCGTGCTCTCCGGCGTCGCGGGCGCCATCCTGATCCCGTAGGCCCAGAGCCTGGCGAGCTTATTGCAAGCGGCGGCATATACTTTTGAGTTTCAAATTAAGGTATTGAATCGGTGCGCTTTTGGATGTATGATACATTTATGCCAAAACTTGAAAGGGAGTGGCCGCAACAATGCCTGCGCGAATATCAAAAAAGGGGCTTATCCAGAGCCTGGATCCGGACAGCGCCCGTAGCGTTTTGTTCGCCCTTGTCAACGAGAACCCCGACTTGCTGAGCAAAGTTTACAATACGGCAAAGCGAATCCTGCGCGATGTCAGTCCTGATGATATTGCGAGTGATGTCGCCAGCAGCTTGGCAGCGCTTGACATCGAGGATTTGTACAGCCGTTCCGGGAAAACCAGATACGGCTACAAAGATCCTTCGGACGAAGCTTGGGAGATGTTCAATGAAGCGATTGAACCATTTATCGACGAAATGAATAAATATTTGAAACGCGGCATGTCCGACGTGGCAAAGAATTATTGCGCCGGAATCATCAAGGGAATCCAAAGATCTGAAAGAGGTTTGGGCTCAGAACTTTCGGATTGGATTCCGGACGCGCCCGGAGAGGCTATAGAAAGCGTCTATGACGAGTGGAAAAAAAGCCAGCCAGGCGAGGATGAAATTGCGGAGATGCAGCGCATCATAGACGAGGAGGACGAAGAGTGAGCAAGTGAGCGGCGCTCGGCGACTATATGCGGTCTTTTAGTGGCGTCTTTTAGTGGCAAGCGGCTTTTGCCCGGCGAAAGCGGGGCGCAAGTGGGGTGCAAATGGGCCCGAAGTGGGGCGAAAGCGAGCCGGAAACGGCCGAAAACGGAGAAAACGGCGAAAAGCCGCGCGAAGGGCCGAAAAATTTGACAAAAATCGCGCCGTGCGCTAAAATAATCCTGTCTTTACCAGTTGCAAAAAAAAGGGGAGTCTGGTGAACAGAACTTTTAGGCGCTTAAAGTCTAAAATTCAGTTGCATGAATTTGCTATCCTGGCCGCAACCGTTGCAATTTCCGTTTTGTCGGGATATTACGCCACGGCGTGGTATGGACAGGCCGCCATGGCCGGCGCGAGCGCCGCCGATGGCGGCTACACGCGCGATTTGGGCCTGCTGGGCTCGTCCGGCGCGAAAGATGGCGGCGCGGCCCAGCCCCAGCAGCTGGGCGCGGCGCAGGCGCCGTCGGCCCGCGCGGGGTATATCCCGCTGGCCGCCGACGCGCAGCCGGCGTTGCAGCATCAAACATATGATGAAGCCAGCCAAAAAACCGTTATAGATCTGGACGCGCAGGAGGGGAGCGGCGGCGATGGCGCGGGCGCTGGGGCTGTTGGGGCCGCCGGGGCCGGCGGGGATGCCGCAGGCGTTGCGGATGCCGATGGCGCAGGGGGCGCCGGGGGCGCTGCGGCGGATCTTGGCAACGCGCTCGATCTGCGCAACACGGGCACGGAAAAGGCGGCCGACGCCATATACAGCGTCAAGATTCTCGCGGACGGCGAAAGGCACGAGCTGACGACGTATGAAAAAACGGTGGCGCAGCTCTTTGCCGAGCAGGGCATCGCCTTTTCGGAGCTCGACAGGCTAAATGGCGCGTATTTCGACGGAACGATCAATTCCGACCTTTACATCGAGGTTGTCAGGGTGAGGCAGGAAACGGCCTTTGAAGAAAAGTTCATCCCGGCCAAGACTGTCTACAGGGACAACGCGGGCATGCTTCGCGGCACGACGAAGGTGGTCAGGCAGGGCGCCGAGGGGAAAAAGAGGCTTGAGTACCTTGTGACCTTTGAAAATGGGGTAGTGGCGGACAAGCAGCTCGTGGAGGAGGAAATCCTCGCGGAGCCTGTGAGCAAAATTATTGAGCAGGGCACTTCCGGCATACACTCGGAGGAAGGCGGCGCGACGTTCAAGTTTTCAAAGGTGCTCGACGTCAAATGCACCGCGTACACGTCCTCATACGAGGACACGGGCAAGCGGCCGGGCGATCCGGGATTTGGCATAACGGCCACCGGCCTGAAAGCCAAAAAAGGCGTTGTCGCCGTGGATCCGAGCGTCATTCCCTTGGGGTCGGAGCTGTACATCGACTTCATAGACGAGTCCGTGCCCGACTACGGCTATGCCATAGCGGGGGACACGGGCGGGAAGATAAAGGGGAAAAAGGTGGACTTGTATTTTGACGCGGACAGGGCCACGCTTTTGGAATTTGGCGTGAAAAAGGCCAAGGTTTACATTCTGGAATAGCCGATGCGAAATGGATTTGAGGCAGTCGATTAAATCAGGCGACATAAGGCCGGCGAAGACGCTGGGGCAGAATTTTCTGGCCGACAGAAACATAGCCGGCAAGATAGTGGCGGCGGCGGAGCTGTGCCCCGGCGACCATGTCATTGAGGTCGGGCCGGGGCTTGGGGCGCTGACCGGCCTGCTGTGCGAGCGGGCGGGGTTCGTGACGGCGGTGGAGATCGACAGGCATCTGCTGCCGACGCTGCGCGAGCGGCTGTCCGCGCACAGGAACGTGCGGGTGATCCATGGCGACATTCTGAAAATCCCGCTCGCCGAATTGCTGGAGGCGCCGGGGCCGGGCGGCGCGGAGGGCAGTGGGCCGGGCGTGGCGGGGCGCGGAGACAGACCGTGCGGCTCGCTCCATTGCGGGCTGAGCGCGGTGGCAAGCGGCGTGGCGGCAGGCGGCGCGGGGCGCGGCGACAGGCCGTGCGATGGGCCGGACGGCCATGCCGGCAACGACAGCAACGACCATGCCGGCAATGCCCGTGCCAGCAACGACAGCAACGGCCATGCCGGCAATGCCCATGCCAGCGACGCCGCGCGCGCGGCCGCCGGCGCTGGCAACGCCGGCCACGGCGCCAGCGCCGCCGGCGCAATGCGGCTGAAGCTTGTGTCCAATCTGCCATATTATATTTCGACGCCCATCATGATGCGCTTTTTTGAGGAAGGCGCGGGCATCGAAAAAATGGTGCTCATGATGCAAAAGGAAGTGGCCGCCAGGCTGACCGCGCGCCCGTCAACAAAGGCATACGGCTCGCTCACCGTCGCGGCTGGCTACTACGCTGCGCCCAGACTGGCGTTTTCGGTTTCGCCGCGCTGCTTCGTGCCGCAGCCCGGCGTGGAGTCCGCGGTCGTGGTTTTGGACGCAAAAGCCGCAGCCGCATCGGGAGCGGCGGGCCGCGCGCGCGACGGGGCGGGTGCCGGGGCGGGCGGCGCCAGGCTTTCGCCGGAAGCCGAGGCCATGTTCTTTCGCGTCGTGAAAGCCGCTTTCGCGCAACGGAGGAAGACGCTCGAAAACTGCCTTATCCAAGCCGGACTACTGCCGCCGGAGCGCGAGGCGGCGGCGCGCGCGCTAGCCGCGCCTGAGCTCGGGCTAACCCCCGGAATAAGGGGGGAGGCGCTTGACCTGAACGCATTCATGAGGCTCGCCGCCGCGCTGGCAGGGCAGGCAAAGCCGGAGCCGCAATAGCGCGAAATCACAGTGCATGGGCATGGGCAGAGTCGCCTGCCATAGTGGCCGAGAATTGGCGCGCGCGTACTCGCAAATGCACTCGCGCAACAGAGCCAGCGACAATCCGTCTGTCAAAGAGATATTGCGGGCGGGTCTTGCAATATGGCGAGCTTTGCGGATTCCGGGGGGAGCGCGGCGCGGCAACCGGCGCCAACGGCGGCTGGCTGCATTTCGGTCAGGCCGCGCCAGTAGCGCTTTGGCATGAGGCTCATCTGGAGCCTCGCGTTTTTGCGCTCCTCGATTGCCAGGGCGTCAAAGTAGCGCTTCCACATTTTTCGCCACTCCAGCTCATCGTCCGAGTAGCCCGGCAGCCGCAGGCCGTCCGCGACGACTATGCGCCACTGCCCCGCGCCGTGCAGGCCGGCAAGCTTTCTGCGCGAGTCGTGCAGCACGAACGGGACGTCCGGGAGCCTGTCCGCGAAGTGCGGCATCAGCAGCGGCAGCTGGTTGTGCTCGGGCGCTATTTCGGAAAACTGCGCGCCGTTTTCCATGATCGAGAACCTTACGAAGCCAAGCAGCTTGTTGCACTCGCGGGCGACGGGCCTCGCCAGCTCCAGGACGTCCATGACGGCGGGCTCGGCGAGCATGTCCGGCAGGGCGCGGCCGACCTGAAAGCCCAGGGCGAGGTAGCGCAGAATCTTGATATGCCTGGTCGCGTCATTCGACAAAAACGCCGTCCACGCCTGCTCGTACACGGCCGCGCCCATCTTGCGCAATATTCCCGCCATGACGCGGCTCGCTTTTGCGCCGTCGGTCCGGATATGAACCTGCTCCTGGCCAAAATCCAGCTGATAGCCGTCGTCCGCGCATATCCCGGCGGGGAACCGCCTGCTGCTGTATGCCTCAAATACGGACGTGAGCAAGCCCTCAAAGCTTCCGTCAATGATATGCGCTATTTCCATGCCGCAAGAGCCTCCCCAATCGTTACAGTTCAGAGGTGTGCCGACCAGCATACAGATGCGACCGATTCGGTTCCCCGTCATTTGAGGGCTTGCCCCGGAATCCAGCCTTTGTTTTTTGGATTCTGGGACAAGTCAAGAATGACGTGCTTTTGGATTTCGGCGGTATCTATACTCGTGTTCGATTGGAAATTCCGACCGCAATTTGCGGTCGGACAGAGGAAACGAGTATTACTGACTCGCGTTTATGGTAATTTCAAATGCTCGTCAGTATAAGCGGCGCCGCCAAAGCCGCTCAATTTGGCGGCGCCGCCGTCGCCGCGATGCGGAGGATGGCGCCAGACGCGCGGGGCTCGATGCGCGCGGCCAGCGCGGCCTGTGCGCCAGGCGCAGGCAGTGCGCCTGGCGTTGCGAAGGTACCCGGCGCGCTGAGCGCGGGCAGAGCTGTTTGCGCGCCCAGCGCGGCCTGCGCGCCAGGCATGGCCAGCGCTCCTTGCGCCCCTGCCGCAGAGTCAGGCAGCCCGAGGCCCAGCGCACCAAACGCGCCGCGCGCGCCGGCGGAATCCAGCCGCCCGTCGCCCGGCGGCCCGCCGGGGAAAAGGGAGAGCTGCTCGTAGCCGAGCGCTTCGGGCAGGCCGTCGGGATGCTGGGGCAGGCCGGCAAGCAGGTTGCTGCATATGTTTTTTTCGTCGAAGCGGATGCCGCGCCAATACTGCCCGGCGCACGTGATGAAGTACACTGCGCGCTTCATGGCGACGCCCATCTTCTTGAGGTCCTGAAATCCGAGGACCGACGCGCGGCGCGCCCTCACTATGCGCCGCGCCGACGTCACGCCGATGCCTGGGACGCGCAGCAGGAGCTCATAGTCGGCGCGGTTGACCTCGATGGGGAACAGGCCCAGGTTGTTCACGGCCCAGTTGCACTTTGGGTCGAGCCTGAGATTCAGGTTGCTGTTTTCCTCGCTCAGCAGCTCGGAAGCGGAAAAGCCGTAAAACCGGATCAGCCAGTCGGACTGATAGAGGCGGTGCTCGCGCAGGAGCGGCGGCTGGCCGAGCGGCAGCATGGCGTGGCTGCCGATGGGGATGTACGCCGAGTAAAACACGCGCTTGAGCTTGAATTTCCGGTAGAGGCTTTCGGACAGGCGCAGTATCTGGAAGTCCGAGTCCGGCGTGGCGCCGATGATCATCTGCGTGCTCTGGCCCGCCGGGGCGAAGGCGGGCGCGTGGCGAAAGACGGCCAGTTCGCTTCCGGACTGGGCGATTCGCTCGCGTATGTGCCTCATCGGCCGGATGACGGCATCCCGGCCCTTGTTGGGGGCGAGAAGCTTCAGGCTCTTTTCGGACGGCAGCTCTATGTTCACGCTCAGGCGGTCGGCGAGCAGGCCCAGCCTTGTCACGAGGCCCTCGGAGCAGCCTGGGATCGCCTTGGCGTGTATGTAGCCGCGGAACCTGTCCCGGCGGCGCAAAAGCTCCAGCGCGCCTATCATGCGCTCCATCGTGCTGTCCGGGCTCTTTTCGATTCCTGAGCTGAGGAACAGGCCCTCGATGTAGTTGCGCCTGTAGAAGCCCATCGTCAGCTCGGCCAGCTCGTCCGGGGAGAGCGAGGCGCGCGGGATGTCGCTGGATCTGCGGTTGGCGCAGTATTTGCAGTCGTAGACGCAGTGGTTCGTCATGAGTATCTTCAGCAGCGATATGCAGCGGCCGTCTGCGGCGAAGCTGTGGCAGATGCCGCCGGCGCTCGCGCTGCCGATGCTGCCTTTCGCGCCGGGGCGGCTGGCGCCGCTGGACGTGCACGCGACGTCGTATTTCGCCGCTCCCGTGAGTATGCCGAGCCTTTCCATCAAATCCGCAGCCAAAACCAAACCCCCTCCGGCGCCGCGTTGCCGCGCCGCCCTGCCGCTATGTTGCCATGTCGCCTGCCGTCGCGCCGCTAAGCTATACTACAAATATATCATGGCGAAGCGAAAATGTCAAACAAATGTTCTGAAACAAATGTTCTTTTTTTTCGCGGCATATTGATTGTTTGGGCAAATTGGGTTATGATGGATGATATATGCGGTACGGAGGATGAAAGTTGAGCGCAGCTTCGGCACAAAAGAAAAATACAAAGAGGGCGGGCGCGGCGCCCGCTGGGCGCGCATCGCGGGGCGGCGGGGACTCCGTCCGGGCGGGCGCGCGCGCCGGAGCGGCCGGCGCCAAGGCGGCAGCGGCTGGATTGGGCGCGGCTGGAGCGGCTGCGGCAAAATCCGCCGGGGCCGGTTCGGGCGCGGCGAAATCCGCCGGGACTAAGGCAGCCGCGGCGAAATCCGCAGGGGCGCCCAGGCCGGGGAACGCGGCAGGCGGCGCGGGCGGCGCGAACCGCTCCGGCGGCGCGAACCGGGCGGGCGGCGCGGGCGGCGCGGCAGACGCCGCGCCAAAGCGCAAGAGGGCTCGCGCGGCGGCCGCAGGCGAAGCCGCGGCGGCGCCCGATGCGGCTTTGCAGCCCGAAGCCGCCGCAGCGCCGAGAAAGGGCGCCCGGATCGAGATAAAAGGGATTGTTTTCACGGCGCTCGGCGTTCTCATGATGGTGGCGTTCTTCAGCAAGAGCGGCAGCAACCCGGCAGGCCAGTTCGGCGACTACGTCAAGCAGTTCGTGTTCGGGCTTTTTGGCCTGCCCGCGTACTTCGTGCCATCGGCCATCATCATCGCCGGCGTGCTCACGCTGCTGTCGAACAAGGGCGGCAAAATATTCGGCAGGACGTTCATCTGCACGCTCATACTGTTCGTCATAGTGTCCGCGCTCATGCACACGGCGTATTACAAGCCGGAGGACTTCATTAACAAGAGCCCGTTCTCCAGCCTCATGACATTTTATTTTGACGCCCAGAGGCTTGACGGGGGCGGCTTTCTGGGCGGGCTGCTGGCGATGCCGTTCATAACGGCTTTTCAGGTGCTGGGCTCGCGGATCCTGCTGGTCGCGCTGCTGCTGATCGACATAATCCTGCTGACGAACATCTCCGTCGCCGCGTTCCTGCGAAAAGCCGCGCAGACGGCGGGCAACGGAGTGCGGAACATTCAGGGGCTAGGCATGGGGAAAATCGGCGCCGGGCTGCGCCGAAAGGGCAAAAAACCGGACGCGGCCGAGGATGCCGAGGATGCCGAGTATTCGGATTCGCCCTTGGTTTCAGATTCAGATTCAAATTCGGGTTCGGGCATAAATTTGGGCTCAGGTTCAGGCTCGCGCGCGGATTCTGCCGCAGGCTCCGGCTTGGGCGAGGGCGCGGCTTCCGGCAAAAACGCGGCTTCTGGCCGAGGCCGGGGCTGGGGCCGCGGCCGAAACCAGGGCGAGAGCGCCGGCGCCGACAGCGGCGGCTTTGCGCGGGGCGGGGGAGGGGAGCCCATCCCAGGCGGCCCGGCATACGCGGCCGCAGGGGCGGGAGACCCGCGCCGCGCCGGCGTTGAGGGCGTGGCGCCGCAGGCAGGGGAAGGCGCGCCATACGCCATGTCTGGATTCGGCGAGGCCGGCGAATACGCCGGCCGCCGCGACAATCTCTATGGCGCCCGCGCGGCCCGCGCAGTCTTCGACGCCTACGAGAGCGCGGGCGTGGTTGGCGCCGTCGGCGCCGAAAACGGCGGATTTGGCGTTTTTGAGGGCGCTGGCGTCGCCAGCGGCGACGGAGGCGGTTTTGGCGGCGGCGATTTTGGCGACGGGGCCAGCGCTGGCGCCGGGGCCGGAGTTGCGGCCGGCTTTGTCGCCGCAGGCGGTTTTGGCGGCTACGAGGGCGAGGGCGTTGGCGTCGGCGTCGCCGGTGGCCCGGAGCTGTTTCCGCTGAGGCAGGAGCGGGGCGCGATTTCCGGCGCGGCGGTCGTGGACGGCGACGAGCTGGGCGCCGCTTTGCAGGAGAGCGCCGGCAGGGGGCGCATGAACCAGGAAGTGTTCATGAAGGGCGCCGCCGGCGTGGTGGAGTGGATGCGGGATCAGAAGCGCAACAAATACGACATAGTCCTGTCGCCGGAATCCGCGCGCGGCGGCGAGCCGTCCGGCTTTTCCGCCATGCGGGACGGCGGTGGCGGGGATTTTGGTGGCGCCGGGGCCGGCGGCGCGAATTTTGGCGGCTACGGCGGCGGCAATGGCTACGGCGGCGACGGCGGCGGCGCGAACAGCGCGGACGGCGCCGCCATGTCGGCGCGCGCGGGCTGGGAAACAGTCATAGGCATGAAGGCGGCGCAAGGCGCGGGCGGCGGGCAGCAGCGCCCGCAGGCCGGCGCAGTGCCGGGGTTCGAGCCGGCCGGGCGCGGCGGCCGGGCCGCGAGAGGCGGCTGGGGGCTGCCGGGCGCGGAGCGGCCAGCGCGAGGCGATCGCCATGGGCGCGGCGGCCCGGTTGCGGCGCCGCGCGCGGGGCAGGCGGCGCAATATGCGGGCGGCGAGGCTGGCGACGGCGAGGACGGCGGCTTCGCGCAGCTCCCTTGGGAGGACGCTGAGCCTCGCGGCGGGCGGCGCCCGCGCCAGCCAAACGGGTGGCCCGGCCCGAATGGCCCGCAAAGCCAGAGCGGCCCGAATGGCCAGCGTGACGGCCAAAATGGCTCGCGCGGCCCGCAAGGCCCGCGCGCCCAGAATGGCGGCGACGGCCGAGGCCCGCGCAACGGCGCCAATCGCGCGGCCGGCGCGCCGCCGCAGGGCCGGCCGGGGCCGAACCCGGCTCCCGACATGCCGCATGGCAGGCAGGCCGCGACGGAATGGCTGCAGGGCCAGCAGGCTGCGGCCATGCAGCAGGGCTGGCAGGCCGACGCGGCGGCATATCGCTTCCCGGAAGTCGCCCTGCTGGACGAGAATCTCGCGAACAAGGGCAGCATGGAGAAGATCCGCGCCCAGACGCAGGAAACGGCCATGCGGCTCGAGTCGGCGCTGCAGAGCTTCAAGGTAAAGGCCAAAGTGATCGGCATATCAAGGGGCCCCTCCGTCACGCGCTACGACATGCAGCCCGACGTCGGCGTCAAGGTCAACACGATCATGAACCTGGCCGAGGACATCTCGCTCAAGCTGGCGGCCTCCGGCATAAGGATCGCCCCGGTGGCCAACCTCGCGGCCATAGGCATAGAGGTGCCTAACAAGGAAGTATCTACGGTGTACCTGAAGGAGATCATCGAGTCGGAAACATTCGCGAAAAGCCGGTCCCCGCTGACGTTTTCCATCGGCAAGGACATATCCGGCAACACGATCGTGGCGGACATCGCGAAGATGCCGCACCTCCTGGTCGCCGGCGCCACGGGCTCCGGCAAGAGCGTGTGCATCAACTGCCTCATAGCCAGCCTGCTCTACAAGTCGTCGCCGGACGACGTGAAGCTGATACTCATAGACCCCAAGGTCGTCGAGCTGGGCATATACAACGGCATACCGCACCTCCTCATACCCGTCGTGACGGATCCGAAAAAGGCCGCGGGCGCGCTGAACTGGGCCGTGCAGGAGATGCTGAGCCGCTACAAGGCGTTTTCCGAGAAAAAGGTGAAGGACATGGCCGGCTACAACAGCTATGTCGGCAGGACGCGCGACGGCGAGAAGATGCCGAGGATCGTGATCATCATCGACGAGCTCGCCGACCTCATGATGGCGGCCGCCAAGGAGGTGGAGGACTATATCTGCCGCCTCACGCAGATGGCGCGCGCCGCGGGGATGCACGTGGTCATCGCGACGCAGAGGCCGTCCGTCGATGTGATCACGGGGCTTATCAAGGCCAACATACCTTCCCGCATAGCGTTCGCGGTGTCGTCGCAGATCGACTCGCGCACGATTCTGGACATGTCGGGCGCGGAAAAGCTGCTGGGCAAGGGCGACATGCTCTTCCACCCCGTCGGCGAGAAGAAGCCCGTCCGCATACAGGGCGCGTTCATATCGGAGTCCGAGGTCGAGCGCGTCGTGGAGTATGTCAAGATCGACCGCGAGGCCGACTACGACGAGGACATCATGGAGAAGGTGGAGAGCGCGGGGCAGAAGGACGCCGACGAGGGCGCGGGCGGCAGCGACGAGCTGCTGCCG
>JAISFK010000480.1 GCA_031263625.1 Clostridiales bacterium | reverse complement strand
GCGGCGCGGCCTGGGCGGCCCGCCGCCATATCGTCAGGCGCGCGCTGCGCTATCACGGCGGGCACACCGCCGCGCAGATCGCCTACCGCTATTGCTGGACGGAGAGCGCCGCGCAGCATGTTTTGGACGCTCTCCGCGACGGGCGCGAGGCCGTTGAGGACGCGGGGGTGTACTATCACGCCGGAGTGTACGGCAAAGCGGCGCGGCTGGCCGTCCTCAGCAGGAGGCGCCTCGTGGCCGCCGTGCCGCAGGAGCGGTACGCCGCGCTTCTGAGCGGCCGCGTCCGCTCGTCCGGGACGCCAAAGGAGCAGCTGGCCCATGCGCTTGGCGCCCTGCGCGGCGAGCGGTTCGCGCCCGACGTGTGGGAGGACGCCATACTGCCCGCCCGCGTCGCCGAATATCGCCAGGCGCTGCTCGACGAGCTGCTGTCGCAGGGCGAGATCCTGTGGCGCTTGAACGGCGCCGGCACCGCGCAAGACGACGCTGTCGCCGCGCGGGCGGGAATCGCTGCCGCGCAGGCGGGCGCTTCCGCAGCCCAGGCCGGAGCCACAGCCGCGCAAGCGGACGCCGTCGCGCGCAGTGGCGCAGCTGACGCGCAAGCGGGTGCCGTCGCCGCTCGTAAAAGCGGCGTTGCGACCCAAGAAGGGGCGGGGGCGAGCCCTGGCGCCGGCGCCCGCCCGGAGGACGCGCAGAGCCGAGGCTTGCGGCTGAGTTTTCACGAGTACGGCGATTTTGACTGGGAGTCGAAACCGCCGCTGCCCTGCGGCGGGCTGGACGCCGACGAGCAGGCGATATGCGCCGCGCTGCGCGAGCGGGGCGCGGTTTTCATGCAGGGGCTCAGCCCGGCGCTCAACGGCCGCTCGCCGCGCGAGGCGCTGCTGCGGCTTGCGGGCAGGGGCCTTGTGCGCTCGGACAGCCTTGCCCCAGTCAGGCAGCTGCAAGAGTACGCGAGGCAAGGCGGCGCGCCGCCGGGGATCGCCACAGCGGGCGCGGGCCAGCCATTCGTTGCCGCTCGCACAGGCGCACTGCCTGTGATGCATCCCGGCGAGCCAGGCCGCTCCGGCGCGAACGCAGCCGAGCTGCTTGCGTCGCCGCCTGGGATCGCCGCGGCTGGCGCGCATACAGGCGCACTGCCTGTTCTGCCCGGTGCCCCCAGCTCCGCCTCCGTCCGCGCCGCTGCGCCCGGCTATGCCCAAGCCATTTCCGGCGAGCCGCTTTTTGGCAGCGCGGCGGCCCGCGCGCGCGCCAAAACGGCCGCCAGGGAACGCGCCCGCGCCCACGCGGCCATGCCGTCGTCCGGCCGCTGGGAGCTGGCAAGGGAGCTCGCCCCGGAAACAGTCGAGCGGCAGCTGGAACGCGCATTTGACCGCGTTGCCGTGCTGTGCAGGGAAACGGCGCGCGGCCTCCCGTGGGATCAGGCTCTGGCGGTCCTGCGCGTGTGGGAGCTTACGGGGCGCGCGAGAAGGGGCTATTTTATCGAGGGCCTGTCCGGCGCGCAGTTCGTCAGGGAAAGCGACTATGCCGCGACAGTGCAGTTGCTGGCGCGGCCCGCGCGTGATATTATTTGGCTGTCGGCCGCCGATCCCGCGCAGCAGTGGGGCAAATGCCTGCCGCACAGGCCGGGGCGCTCGTTCATGAATGTCCCCGGAACGGCCGTGGCCCTGTGCGCGGGCGCGCCGGTCGCCGTTTTCATGCGGTTCGGGCAGGCGCTGCGGATTTTTGGCTGCGACGCGCAGCCGCAGGACGCCGCGCCGCTGTCGCCCGCGCAGTTGCAGGATTCCGCGCTGTTGTCGCCAGCGCAGCCGCAGGATTCCGCGCCGTTGCCGCCCGCGCCGGCCGACATCATGAAGGCGTTTGTCCGGCAGTATAGCCAGCGCCGCATATACGCCTCGCGAAAAAGCGTCACGGTCAGGCAGTATGGCCCGGAGGCGGAGCGGGCCATGATATCGGCCGGATTCTCCCGCTATATCCGCGACTACGTCGTGTATCGCGACTGAGAAATGCGGGCGTAACAGCAACAGGCATAACAGCAATAGGTGAAAGCAAAAATATTCTAAAGCAAAAATATTCTATGGAGGCAGAGCAGATGATGGACGAAGCAATCAAGCAAAGATACCGCGCGTTTTGGGCGGGGGAGCGCTGGGAGCGCGCGTGCATGTTCATCGCCGTCCCCAAAAAAAACGCGCCCGAGCCGGATCCCGCCGATCTGCTGCCCGGCGAGCCGGACGCCGCGAGCATCAGCACGGATCAGCGCTGGACGGATTTCGCGCACCTCAACAACAGGCTGTGGCGCGCGCTCAGCGCCACGGAGTATTTCGCGGACGGGTTCCCCAATGTGTGGGTCAATCTGGGGCCGGGCTTCATGGCCGCCATGATGGGCGCCGACTACCGCTTCGCGCCGGACACCGTGTGGTTCGGCGAAAAGCAGCTGATCGGCGACTGGGGGCAGCTCGGCGACATCCGCTACGACGAGCGGGGCGCGGCCGGCTCGCTGGCTTTCTCGCTGACCAATTCTTACTGCGAGCGGAGCCGCGGGCGCTACGTCGTGGGCATGACGGATTTGGGCGGGAATCTGGATATCGTGGCGACGCTCAGGGGCACGCAGACGCTTCTGACGGATCTGTACGACTATCCAGAGCAAGTCCTCAAAGCGGCGCGGCTCGTGGACGACATATGGGAGGCGGCCTACAACAGCTTCCACGCCATTCTCCGGCGCTACAACCCCGGCGGCTGCATGACCGCGTGGATGCCCATTTTCTGCGACAAGCGCTGGTATCCGCTGCAGTGCGATTTTTCGGCCATGATCTCGCCCGACGACTTTGAGCGCTTCGTCGCCCCGTCGCTCAGGCGCGAGTCGGAGTTTCTGGAGTGCAGCGTGTACCACCTGGACGGCCCAGGCGAATTGCCGCATCTCGGCCATCTGCTGAATATCGGCGCGATCAACGCGATCCAGTGGGTTCCGGGCGCGGGAAGCCCCGGATACGCCGCCGACTGCTGGTTCCCGTACTACGAGAAAATCCAGAGCGCCGGAAAGGGCCTGGTGCTGCTTGGCGTCGAGGGCTTTGACGAAGCCCGCCTACTGCTGAAGAATCTTTCGCAGAAGGGCCTGTTCATGAGCATGAGCCTGGAATCCCCGGAGCAGGCCGAGGAGCTGATAGCATACGCCAAAGCGCATTGAGGCGCCGCGCGAAAATGCGCCCGCAAAACTAGCCGCAGCGCCGCCGGCGGCAAAAAGCGCATTGAGGCGCTGCGCGATAAGAAAAAAATCGGAGATATGGTGATCCGTATGCCCATCCTGCCGCAGCGCAACGGCAGAATACAGTGTTAAGCTATAAATTTAGTAGATATAGCTTAATAATGTGTTGCAATTAAGTTCGACAAATCTCATAATATCACTGAATAACACTGAGAATAACACTGATATCCGAGTAAAGCGAGCGGGCTGCGCCCGCAACCCAAGTCGGAATCCAAATCGGAATCCAAATCGGAACGGGAAAGCGCGGTTTCAGAGCGAAAACCCGTTCCTCGCGGGCGTTTTGCGCCCGCGCCGCGCCAATCCGCGCGGAAGGGCGGAAAAAGAGAGGGACGGCCACAGATATGGACGCTTCCGAATTGAAACGAATCGCCCACAGGAGGCGGCTGGACGTTCTTGAGATGGTGAAAGCCGCGGGGACGGGGCACATCGGCGGGAGCATGTCCTGCATGGACATACTCGTCTGCCTCTATTACGAGGCGATGGACGCCAGGAAGATACTTGCGCGGGACGAGGGCCGCGACCGCTTCATTTTGAGCAAAGGCCACTGCGCGGAAGCGCTCTATGCGGTTTATGCCGATCTGGGGCTGATCCCCAAAGAGGCGCTCGGTACATACGCCGCGTTCGGCACGATTCTCGCGGAGCACCCTTCTATGAAAGTAAGCGGGGTCGAGGCCGCGACGGGCGCGCTGGGGCACGGACTTTCCATTGGCGTCGGCATGGCGCTCGGGCTGAGAGCCGACGGGCGCCGGGCAAGGGTCTACGTCCTGATGGGCGACGGGGAGCTGGCGGAAGGCTCTGTGTGGGAGGCGGCCATGTCCGCGGCGAAATACGGGCTGGATCGCCTGGTCGCGATCATCGACCGCAACCGCTTGCAGATCAGCGGAGACACGGAGGACATCATGCCGCTGGAGAGCCTGCCGGAAAAGTTCAGGGCGTTCGGGTGGGACGTGAGAGCCTGCGACGGGCATGACCCGGCTTCGATATGCGCCGCGCTTGCCTGGAACTCAGCTGACGCAAGCGGTGTCGCTGGTGCGGCCAGCGCAACCGGCGTCGCTGGCGCTATCGGCGCGGCGGGCGCGGCGGGCGCAACCGGCGCAACCGGCGTTGCTGGCGCAAGCGGTGCGGCAGGCACAGCAGGCGTAACCAGCACGGCAGGCGCAATCGGCGCGGCGGGCGCGGGGCGGCCGCTGGCGATCATTGCCAGGACGATCAAGGGCTACGGCTCGAAGGTGACAGAAAACAAGGCAGGCTGGCACCATCTTGTGCCCAGCGACGAGGAATACAGGCAGATCAAGGCCGATTTGGAGGCAAAGGCGGGGTGAAATGGCGAAAGTTTCGTGCCGGAGGGCCATCATGCAGGCGCTGGAAGCCCTGGCGGAGCGCGATGCGTCTATTTGCATGGTGGCGACGGACTCGCGGGGCAGCGCGGCCGCCTCGGGATTCGCGCAAAAATTCCCTGACAGGTTCATAGAGGCGGGCATCGCGGAGCAGAACGCGGTGGGGATCGCGTCCGGCTTGGCGTCAACGGGCAGAACCGTGTTCGTCGTCAGCCCGGCGAGCTTTTTGTCCGCGAGAAGCTACGAGCAGCTGAAAGTGGATGTCGCGTACAACAGATCGAACGTGAAGGCGGTGGGCGTGTCCGCAGGGGTCAGCTACGGGCCGCTCGGCGGCACGCACACGGCGCTCGGCGACATTGCCGCGCTGCGGGCGCTGCCCAACATTGAGGTGTTTGCGCCGAGCGACGCGGCGCAGGCGCGGGCGATCGCGCAATACCTGGCGCGGAGCGCCGGGCCGGCGTATGTGAGGATCGGGCGCGGCGACGTGGAGGCAGTCTACGGCGAGGGCGAGGCGTTCGACATGCGCGGCGCGAAGCTTGTGCGCGACGGCTCCGACCTGACCATAGTCGCCTGCGGCGAGATGGTCTGGCACGCGAAGCAGGCCGCCGCGCTGCTGGCCGGGGAGGGCGTGTCCGCGCGGGTGCTGGACATGTTCCGCATAAAGCCGGCGGATTCCGCGGCCGTCGCGAGGGCGGCGCGGGAAACCGGGCGCATCGTCACCGTAGAGGAGCACAGCGTCCACGGCGGGCTGGGCGAGCTGGTGTGCGCGATTGCGGCGCGGAGCTGCCCTGTCCCAGTTCGGGTGCTGGGCTTCCCAGACGAGGAGTGCAAGGTCGGCAAGAGCGGCGAGCTGTTCAGGCACTACGGCCTGGACGCGCAGGGCATAGCGGGGGCCGCGCTCGAATGTCTGGGAGGGAGAGCGGGATGCGCGGGGTAAGCGATGCGGGCGTGGAGAGCGAGATGGGCGTGGAGAGCGGAATGAGCGAGGCGGGCGTGGAAAGCAGGATGAGCGAGGCTGGCGTGGAGAGCGGGGCGCGCGTGATGGGGGGAATGAGAGCCGTGCTATCGATAGACCAGAGCACTTCCGCGACGAAGGCCCTGCTGTGGGGGCTGGACGGCCGCCTGCTGGCGAGGGCCGACGTGCCGCACAGGCAGATTGCGAACTCGCTGGGCTGGGCCGAGCACGACCCGATGGAGATCTGGGGCAACGCGCAGAGAGCCGCGAGGCTCGCGATAGAGAAGTCGGGGATCCGCGCCGGGGACGTCGCGGCCGTCGGGATCGCAAACCAGAGGGAAACGGCCGTCTGCTGGGACGCGGCAACTGGCGCGCCCCTCCACAACGCGATCGTGTGGCGCTGCGCGAGGGCGTCCGACATTGTGGAGGAGGTCAGGGCGGCGGGGCTGGAGGGAGAGGTGCGCAGGCGCACGGGGACGCCGCTCTCGCCGTATTTCAGCGCCGCGAAGTTCGGGTGGATGGTCAGGCACTCCCCGGAGGCAAAGGCGGCCCGCGTTGCGGGGCGACTCCGTTGCGGGACGGTGGACAGCTGGCTTGTGCATCGGCTGACCGGCGAGTTTCTGACGGACTGCTCCAACGCGAGCCGGACGCAGCTCATGGATCTGCGCGGGCTGAAATGGGACGCGGAGCTGGCCGCGGCCTTTGGGCTCAGCGTCGGCTGCCTGCCGGAGATCCGCTTTTGCGACAGCATGTTCGGGACGACGACTTTCGGCGGCCTGCTGCCGCGGCCAGTGCCGGTTCGCGGCGTCATGGGCGACAGCCACGCGGCGCTGTTCGGCAATCAGTGCTGGCGGCCTTTTGACGCGAAGGCGACATATGGCACGGGCTCGTCCGTCATGATGAACGCGGGGGAGCGCCGCCCGGAGCCGGCCGCCGGCATATCGGCGAGCGTCGCCTGGGCTATGGGCTCGAAGGCCGAGTACGCGCTGGAGGGCAATGTCAACGACGCCGGATCCGTGATCAGGTGGCTCGCCGATGGCCTGGGCCTACTGGCGGATCCCATGGGGGCGGGGGAGGTCGCGGCTTCCGTCCCGGACACCGGAGGCGTATACCTCGTGCCCGCATTCTCCGGCCTGGGCGCGCCGCATTTCGACAGCGCCGCCCGCGCCGCGTTCCTCGGCATGAACCGGGGCACTGGCCGCGCCCACCTCGTCCGCGCCGCCGAGGAGTGTATCGCGTACCAGGTGCGCGACGTGGCGGAGGCGATGAAAGAGAGCTGCGGGAAAGGCATGGCGGCCCTGCGCGCGGACGGCGGCCCGACGGGCGACGGGTTCCTCATGCAGTTTCAGGCCGACATCCTGGACATTCCGCTTGAAATCAGCGAAACGGAGGAGCTGTCGGGCATGGGGGCCGCGTTCTGCGCGGCGGAGGCGGCGGGGCTGGCCTCGCGCGAAGCCCTGTTCGCGGGGCGGAGGCGGCGCGCCGTGCGGCAGCGCATGGCGGCGGGGCGGCGCGAGGAGCTGTACAGCGGCTGGAAAAACGCCGTGCGGGCTGTGAGCATGGCCACGAGCATGGGCGAGAGCACGACGCCGTCAAGGCCGTGAGCACGGCTCCGTACGGGCAGTGAGCATGGCCGAGGGCGCGGCGCTGAGCACAGCCGTGAGCATGGCCGGGGGCATGGCTGGAAGCGAGCGCTGAGCACAGCTGGGAGCGGGCGCTGGGCAGGCAAAAGACTATCATATGGGGAGCGGCGCATGACAAAACAGGCAAAAAAACAGACTTTCGGGGTAATCGTCACTACGCGGAGCTTTTTTCCGTCGCACTTGGCGAAGTCTGCGCGGGAAGCGATAGCCGGCCTGCTGGACAGGCTGGGGTACGGCGCGGTGATGGTCGGCGAGCGCGACACGGGCCACGGCGCGGTCATGACGCTCGGCGAGGCGAAGACTTGCGCGGAGCTGTTCAGGAGGCGCAGGGACGAGATATCGGGGATCATCGCGGTGCTGCCGAATTTCGGCGAGGAGCTGGGCGTCGCGGAAGCCATCGACCGCGCGGGGCTGGGCGTGCCGATCCTCGTGCAGGCGTGCGACGACGACTTCGACAGGCTGGACATGGGCAACCGCCGCGACGCGTTCTGCGGCAAAATATCGCTGTGCAACAGCCTTTATCAGCGCGGCATCCCGTTCACCGGCACGACCTTGCACACATGCGCGCTCGACAGCGCCGAATTTGAAAAGGATGTAAGGGATTTCGCCGCCGTATGCAACGTGGCGAACGGCCTGAGAGGCGCCCGCATCGCGATGCTGGGGGCGCGGCCGGCCGCGTTCGGCACGGTCAGGTTCTCCGAGAAGATCCTGCAAAGGCACGGCATCAGCGTGCAGACGGTGGATCTGAGCGAGGTCATCGCGGCGGCGCGGCGCATGGGCGGCGACGGCGATGGCAACAGTTGCGGAGATTGCGGCGACGGCGATGGCAACAGTTGCGGCGGCGGCGAGCGCGGCAATGACGGTAGCAACTGCGACGGTAGCAATAGCGGCGGCAACTGCGGTGGTGGCGACACGGCGGCAATCAAGGCGAAGTGCGATGAAATCCGCGCATACGGGCGAATCGCGGAATCCGTCGGGCCGGAGAAGATCGCGCTGCAGGCAAGGCTGTGCCTCGCCATGGAACAGTTCGTGGACAGCCTGGACTGCCAGGCCAGCTCCGTCCAGTGCTGGGACAGCCTCGAGAACAACTACGGCTGCGCCGCGTGCCTCGGCATGAGCATGATGGGCGAGCGCGGCAAGCCCAGCGCGTGCGAGGCGGACGTGGCGGGCGCGCTCAGCATGCTCGCGGCGCAGCTGGCGGCGGGCTCGCCGCCCGCGCTCATGGACTGGAACAACAACGCGCGCGGCGACCGCGACGCCTGCATCGCCCTCCACTGCTCGAACTTCCCCAAGAGCTTTTTCCAGGCGGGCGACATGGAGATAGGCTGCCTGGACGTGCTGGGCGGCGAGCTTGGGGAGGATAGGAGCTTTGGCGCGTGCAAGGCGCAGGTGGCCGCAGGGCCGATGACGTATCTGCGCATAACGACCGACGACGCGAGGGGCGTCATGAAGATGTACACGGGCGAGGGCGAGTTTGTGAGCGAGCCCGTCCCCACAAAGGGCGGCGTCGCGAACTGCCGCGTCCCCGGCCTGCAAAAGCTCATGAAGCACATATGCGGCAACGGCTTTGAGCATCATGTCTGCTTCGTGCGTGGGCGCTGGGCGTCCGTGCTTGAGGAGGCTCTGGGCAAATACATGGGCGTCGAGGTTTACAACCACAAACACAATGAGAGGGGCGGCTGTCGCGATGAAACAGGTTGAAAAGCATGGGATTTTTGAATGGAGGGGTGAAGCAGAGTCCGCGCCGGCGGCGGTGTTTCGGCTCGGCGGGCGCGAGGTTCGGGTTCAGGGCTTCCGAATCTCCGAAAGCGAATACGCCGTCCGCTTCATGCCGGACGCGGAGGGGGAGTGGCAGTACAGGATAGCGCGAGGGGGCGCGGCAGCGGCGACCGTTGGGACGGAAGGCGCTGCAGCGACGGATACGGCGTCGGCAGGGGGTACGGATGCGAAGGGCGCTGCAGCGGGATGCGCTGTAGCGGAAGGCGCGTTCGCCTGCGTGCCGGGCGCAGCGGGATGCCACGGGAAAGTGGCCGCGGACGGCTTTGGCTTTCGCCACGCGGACGGGACGGCGTATCGACCCGTCGGCACGACATGCTACGCGTGGATCCACCAGACGCCCGAGCTTGAGGCGCAGACGCTGGAAACGCTTGCGGCCGCGCCCTTCAACAAAATCCGCATGTGCGTGTTCCCCAAGCACATGCCATTCAACGGCAACGACCCGGAGCTGTACCCGTTCCGGAGGGGCGCGTCGGGCAAATGGGACGTGTCCAGGCCGGACTTTCGGTTCTGGGAGCATCTGGAGGGCGCGGTCGGCAGGCTCGGGGACTTGGGCATCGAGGCCGACCTGATCCTCTTTCACCCGTATGACAGATGGGGCTTCGCGGAATTTGGCATGGACGAGTGCATGGCGTACCTGGACTACTGCATCGGCAGGCTCTCGGCCTACCGCAATGTCTGGTGGAGCCTCGCGAACGAGTACGATTTCGTGTTTTCGAGAAAAGCGGGGGACTGGGACGCCTTTGGCAGGAAGCTGATGGCGGACGATCCATACGGCCACCTGATCTCGATCCACAACGGCTTCACGCTCTACCCGAAAAAGGAGTGGATGACGCATCTGTCCGTCCAGAACGGCGAAACCGAGAGGGTGCGCGAGTGGCGCGAGGAGTACCGGCTGCCCGTGATCATAGACGAGTGCGGCTACGAGGGCGACATAGAGTTTGGCTGGGGGAATCTCTCGGCCTTCGAGCTGGTCAACCGGGCGTGGACTGCGGTGGCGTGCGGCGGGTTCATAACCCACGGCGAGACGTTCTACAGGGAGGACGAGGTGCTGTGGTGGGCCAAGGGCGGCCGGCTCTATGGGGAAAGCCCCGCCCGCTTCGCGTTTCTGCGAGAGCTGCAGGACGAGATCGGCGACATCTCGCCGCGCGCGATGCAGATGCCGGGCCAGAGCCCGAACGGCGATCAGCCGGGCGGCGCGCCGGAAGCGGGGGCGCGGGCAGGATCAGGGACGGGAGCAGAATCGAGAGCGGAATCGGGAGAGGGCGCTGTGCCGGAAGCAAGCGGCGCGCCAGGATCGGGGTTGGGTGGCGCGCCGGAAGCGGGATTGGGCGGCGCGCCAGCGCCGGAGCCGGAGTCGAAGTCGGAGTCGGAGTTGGAGCAGAAAGCGAAACAGCAGGCGAGCGAGTTCATGAAGCTGATCATGTCCATGCCGGAGGAGAAAAGGATCAGCGCGGTCAGAAAGCTCGCCCCGCTCGTCGCCCGCAACGAGGATC
>JAISFK010000332.1 GCA_031263625.1 Clostridiales bacterium | reverse complement strand
TGTTAAAAGGCAGCGTTCAATATTTTTTCAAGGTTTTGCTGATACCATGCTTGCAAAGAATCCGCGCGGCCGGCGCAGAATCCGGGCAGGCAGGCTTGGGCCAGTCAGCCCAGTTTGGGCAGATAGGCAGGCTTGGGCAGGCTGGTTTGGGCAGATAGGCAGGCTTGGGCCAGGCGCGTCTGGTTTGGCGGCGGCCGCTGGCGGGGCAGGGAGATTGGTTGCATGCAGAGCATTTTCAAGCGGTATGAGCAGAAGCACCTCGTCACGCGGGAGCAGGCCGCCGCGCTCGCGGGCGCTTTCTCGCGTCGCATGGCCCCGGATCGCTACGGCGAGTATCTGGTGCAGAACCTGTACTACGACACGGCGGGTTGGGACGTGGTGCGCGCCTCCATCGAGAAGCCCGTGTACAAGGAGAAGCTGCGCCTGCGCTGCTACGGCGTCCCGAATCGGGAGAGCAAGGCTTTTCTCGAGCTGAAGAAAAAATACAGGGGCGTCGTGTACAAGCGCAGGATCGCGTTTCCCGCCCAGGCGCTGGGCGGCGGCACGGTGCGGGCCATCGTGTCGCGCGACAGCTCGCAGATAGGGCGCGAGCTCGATTTTTACATGCGGGCGAACCCGGTTTCCGAGAGAATGTACATCTCGTACCTGAGAACCGCCCTTGCCGGGGAGGCGGGCGGGCCGGAGGCGGGGCTGCGCGTGACGTTTGACACGGACGTGCGCTTTCGCCTGGACCTGCTGGACTATGCCCATCCAGGCGACGGGTGGGGGGCGCTTCCGAGCGACAGGGCGCTCATGGAGATCAAGACGCTTGGGGGCATGCCCATGTGGATGGCGCGGGCGCTCTGCGAAAACGGGGCGTTCCCCGCCGGGTTTTCAAAATACGGCGCGTGCTACGCCGCGATCGCGGGCCTGCGGCGCGGCCTGGGCCATCCGGCTTGTTCGGATTATGCAGATTATACTGACAAGCATTTGAATTTTCCGTTAACGCGAGTCAGTAATACTCGTTTCCTCTGTCCGACCGCAAATTGCGGTCGAAATCCCAATCGAACACGAGTATATCCAGCTTATGCGGATTATTCGGGTTATGCAGGCGTTCCGGATTATATGGGCCATCCGGATTGTTCGGGCCGCGCCGCGAATGATGCGGGCGCGGGAAGGGGGGATCGGGCATATGCTTGACAATGCGTTTGGCGGTGCGCTCGGCAGCGCGCTCAGCGGCGTAACGGGCAGCGTCATAAGCGGGACGCCGACGCTTGGGAGCCTGCTGCTCTGCACGGTCTGCTCCCTCGCGTTCGGGCTGGCCGCGGCAGCCGCCTACATGTTCAAGTCGCGGTACAGCAAGAGCCTTGCCGTCACGCTGGCGCTCGTCCCCGCGACGGTTCAGATAATCATCATGCTGACCAGCGGCAACATAGGCGCCGGCGTGGCCACGGCGGGCGCGTTTTCCCTCGTGCGCTTCCGCTCGCTGCCGGGGAACGCGAGGGATATCGGCAGCCTGTTTTTCGCCATGGCGCTCGGCCTAGTCACGGGGATGGGCTATCTGTTCTACGCCTTCGTGTTCCTCGTGCTGGTTTGCGGCACGAGTGCGCTCCTGACCCAGGCGCGGTTCGGCCAGGGCGCGGCGAACGCGCGCGCGCTGCGGATCACAATCCCCGAAAGCCTCGACTACGACGGGCTGTTTGACGACGTCTTTGCCAAATACGCCGTCAGCGCGGAGCTGGACAGGGTGAGGACTACCAGCATGGGCAGCCTGTACGAGCTGACATACTCGGTGCGGATGAAGTCGGCCGAAATGCCCAAGGCGTTCATAGACGAGCTGCGCTGCAGGAACGGCAACCTGAACATACTGCTCAGCCGCGAGCAGCGCGACGGGGATGAGCTATAATGCAAACTGCAAATTGCAATTTGCAAAACCGCAACAAATAACAAAAGGGATGGTAACAGGCAATGGCTATGAGCATGGAAAAGCTGAATAGAGCGCGAGCGCAGGCGCGAGCACGGACGCAGGCACGAGCATGGGCGCGGGCGCGAGTGTGGACGCAGGCGCGGGCGCAAGCGTGGGTGTGGGCGCGGGCTATACTCGTTGTCATCGCCCTGCTCCCGCTGATTCTCGCCGGATGCGGCGACGAAAAGGCGCAGCTGGCGCAGGGCGCCGCGCAGGAGGGGTCGCCCGAAGCGGCGCAGGCGGCGCCGGGCGGCGGGGCGGCCCAGCTGCCTGCCGAAAGCGGCGCGGGCGGCGCGGCAGCCGGCGAAGCGGGCGGCGAGAGCAGCGCCGGCGGGGCCGGCGGTAGCGCGGCGGGCGCCGCGAACACGGGCGCATACACCACCGCATACAGCTACAAGGACGAGGACGCGGACAGCAGCTGGAGCGCGGAGGATTCGACCGCGATAGCGTTTGGCGGCGGCTCAGCCCAAATTTCCGGCCCCGGCGCAGGTTCCGGCGCTGTCTTCGCGGACGGCGCCCTCACAATCTCGCGGGCGGGCACATACGTGCTGTCCGGCGAGCTCGGCGACGGGCAGATTCTGGTTGACGCGGGCAAAAACGACGTCGTGCGCCTTGTGCTGGACGGCCTCTCGATCCACAGCGAAAGCGGCCCGGCGATCTACGCGCCGCAGTCGGGAAAGGTCGTGCTCATCCTCGCTGAGGGCAGCGACAACGCCGTTTCGGACGCGGCCGGCTACGAAAGCGCCGAAAGCGACGGCCCGGACGCCGCGATCTACGTCCAGGACGATTTGAGCATAGCGGGCGGCGGGGCGCTGGCCGTTTCCGGCAACTGCCGCCACGGGATCAGGGCGCAGGACGTCCTCGCCATAACCGGCGGCTCGCTGAGCGTGGCCGCCGAGGGCGACGCCCTGCGGGGGCGCGACGGGGTGGCCGTTCTCGGCGGGCGGCTCGAACTGGACGCCGGAGGCGACGGCATACAGTCCAACAACGGGGATGACGCCATGAAAGGCTTTGTGGTCATAGACGGCGGCGAGCTGGCCATACGGGCGAAGAATGACGGGATTCAGGCGGAGAGCGCCCTGACCGTCGCCGGCGGCAGCCTTCAAATAGCCACCGGCGGGGGAAGCGCCAACGCGCCGGCGCGGGAAGACGATTTTGGGGGCATGTGGGGCATGGGCCGGGGCGGCGGGCGCAATGCCGGGGCAAACGCCGCCGCCTCCGGCGATGGCGCCACAGGCGACAGCGCCGCGGCGGCCGGGGCGGCCGAGAACGAGAGCGCTGGCGAGGGCGAGAGCGCCGTTGCCAGTGCCAGTGCCAGCGCCAGTGCCAGTGCCAGCGCCAGTGCCAGTGCCAGCGCCAGTGCCAGCGCCAGCACCAGCATGAAAGCCCTGAAAGCCGGGAAGCTGCTTGCCATATCCGGCGGGAGCATCGAGATAGACGCGGAGGACGACGCGCTGCACTCGAACGGGGATCTGAGCGTCGCGGCCGGGAAGCTCGCCATATCCACCGGCGACGACGGCCTGCACGCGGACGGCGCCGTCAGCGTGACTGGCGGCGAAATCAGCATCCTCGCGTGCTACGAGGGGATAGAGGGCCTTTCCGTCACAATCGGCGGCGGCGACATTGCGATCGTGGCGGACGACGACGCCATCAACGCCGCCGGGGGCGCGGACGCCGCCACGGACATGGGCGGGCCGATGGGGCGGGACAGCTTCGCGGCGAACGGCGACATCTTCGTGCGGCTGTCGGGCGGAACCCTTGACCTGTCGGCGGCGCGGGACGGCATAGACTCGAACGGCGACATATTCTTTGAAGGCGGCTCCGCCAAAATCAGCGGCCCGTCCCAAGGCATGGAGGGCGCGATCGACCTCGACGGCGCACTGACCGTCACGGGCGGCGAGCTCATCACGGCGGGCAGCGTGCTGAACGCCTCGGCGGACTCCACGCAGCCGGTGCTGCTCGTGTCATACGCCCAGCAGCAGCCTGCGGGCAGCGTCATAGAGATAAGGGACGCGGCGGGGAACGCGCTGCTGTCCTATGAGAGCAAGACGGCTTTTTCGATGTCGGGCTTCACGTCCCCGGCGTTCAAGGCGGGCGAGGACTACTCCCTGCACATAGACGGCGAGAAAAGGACGGACGTGCGCCTGAGCGGGATCGTCACGAGCATATCCGACGACGGCAGCGAATACAACGGCGGCCGGGGCGTCGGGCGCGGCAACTGGGGCGGCGGCTGGGGCGGCGGGCGCGGCGCTGCGCCGCCCGCCGGAGGGGCGCGCGGCGAACGGGGCGGCGCGGCCGGCGCAACCGGGGAGGCTGGCGAAGGCGGGGCGGCTGGCGCCCCCGGCGCGGCCCCGCCAGAGGGCTGGGAGCCCGGCGCATGGGATGGCGAAGCCCCGCCCGAGGGCTGGGAGCCCGGCGCATGGGACGGCGAAAACCCGCCGGAAGGCTTTGAACCAGGCGCCTGGGGCGACGAAGGCCCGCCCGAAGGCTTTGAACCGGGAGCCTGGGGCGGCGAAAGCCCGCCAGCCGACTGGGAACCAGGCGCAACCCCGCCCGATGGCTTTGCGCCGCCGGGCGCACGGGGCGGCGAAGCCCTGCCCGATGGCTCTGCGCCGAGCGCATAGGGCGA
>JAISFK010000287.1 GCA_031263625.1 Clostridiales bacterium | reverse complement strand
TAGCGGGCGCAGGCGCAGGCGCGGGGGCGGCGGCCATGCAGGTGGCGTCCGTCATATTCGCTCGCAAGCCCGGCGACGGCTCGGCCCGCGAGCAGGCCGCGTCGTGCCAGCGCGTGCTGAGCGGCGGCGCGAACATCTGCCATGAATACGCGACGAAGCGCTACCGCTCGAACCTCATCAACTGGGGCCTGCTGCCGTTCACCATCGGCGGCGGGGCGGCGCCTGGCGGGGCGGCATCCGGCGGGGCGACGGGAGATGGAGCGGCATCCGGCGGCGCGGCGCCAGGCAACGCGAGCGCCGCAACGGCATCCAATGGCGATGCGGCATCCGGCGGGGCGGCGTTCCGCGGAGCGCCCGGCGACTGGATATACGTGCCGGAGATTCGCTCGCGGCTCGCGGCGGGCGAGAGCGTCTTTCCGGCGAAGCTCGTCAGCGGCGGGAGCGTCGCGGACATCGAGCTGCGCGCCGAGGGGCTGACGCAGGACGAGCGCGACATCATCCTGGCCGGCTGCCTGATGAACTACTACGCGGCAAAGGCGGGCGCGTAAAACGCAACGCAGAGCAAGGGCCAGCGCCGGCGGCGCACGAGTGTTGCGAACGGCCTGCGGCACACGAACTGCTGTGCGCAGTCTGCGTCGTAAATTGCTAAGCGTGGCCTGCGGCAAATCCGGCACCAGGCCGCGCTTAGCGTGCGCACAAGCGGGTGCCGGCGACAATCAACCTATATATTATCAACTACGGAACGGAGATGGCGCAAATGCCTGAAAAACTTACCGATTGCAACGCAAGCACCGGCGCTGGCAGGATCGCGATGAAAAACCCGGTGGTCGAGATGGACGGGGACGAGATGACGCGCATCCTGTGGGCGATGATAAAAGACGAGCTGGTACTGCCGTTCGTGGATCTGAAATCGGAGTATTACGATCTCGGCCTCGAAAACAGGGACGGCACGGACGACAGGGTCACGGCGGAGGCGGCGAACGCCGTCAAGAATCACGGCGTCGGCGTGAAATGCGCCACGATAACGCCAAACGAGCAGCGCGTGGAGGAATACGGGCTGAAAGAGATGTGGAAAAGCCCAAACGCCACGATCCGCGCGATTCTGGACGGCACGGTGTTCCGCGCGCCAATCCTCGTGAGCTGCATAAAGCCCGCCGTGCGCTCCTGGAAGAAGCCTATCGCGATCGCGAGGCACGCATACGGCGACGTCTACAAGGCCGTGGAGCTGCGCGTGCCGTCGGCGGGCCTGGCGGAGCTCGTGTTCACGGGCGCGGACGGCCAAGCCGTCTGGCGCGAGGCCGTGCACGAGTTCGACGGGCCGGGCGTGCTGCAGGCCATGCACAACAAGGACTCGTCCATCATGTCCTTCGCGCGCTCGTGCTTCCGGTACGCGCTGGAGCAGAAGCAGGATCTGTGGTTCGGCACGAAGGACACCATATCGAAGCAATACGACCAGACGTTCAAGAACCTGTTCCAGCGGATATTCGACGACGAGTTCGCCGACGCCTTCAAGGAGCGGGGCATAGAGTACTTCTACACGCTGATAGACGACGCCGTGGCGCGCGTGATCCGCTCCGAGGGCGGGTTCGTGTGGGCCTGCAAGAATTACGACGGCGACGTCATGAGCGACATGGTTTCCACGGCGTTCGGCTCGCTCGCCATGATGACGAGCATCCTCGCGAGCCCGGACGGCTGCTACGAGTACGAGGCGGCCCACGGCACGGTCACGCGCCACTACTACAGGCATCTGAAGGGCGAGGAGACGTCCACGAACCCGATAGCGACGATATTCGCCTGGAGCGGCGCCCTGCGCAAGCGCGGGGAGCTGGACGGGACGCGCGCCCTGGTCGAATACGCGGACGCGCTCGACGCCGCGTCGCTCGGAACGATCGAGACGGGCGTCATGACGAAGGATTTGGCCGGGCTGTGCGAGGGCATAACCCCAAAACCGGCCAACACGCACGACTTCATCCGCGCCATCCGCGCGCGGCTTGAGCAGGCGCCGGCAACGCGGGCATGAGCGAGTTTTTATACAAGCCGAAATATACGCTAACGGACGAAATAGTCACGCTTGTCGCGGACATTGCCGTCAAGGTTGCGGTTCTGGCGATTCGCAGCGGTATGGAGCAGAATCCAAAGCTACGCCGCATTAACCGCGTGAAATCAATCCAGTCATCGCTTGCTATTGAGAATAATACGCTGACGGTTGAGCAAGTCACGGCGCTGCTTGACGGCAAGCGCGTCCTTGCATCGCCACAGGATATTTTAGAGGCGCAGAACGCGATACAGGCGTATAACAAGCTGCTTGGCTGGAATCCGCATGATGTTGACGATTTGCAGTCGGCACACGGAATTTTGCTGAAAGGTTTGGTCGCGGAGGCGGGTCGATTCAGGAGCGGTTTTGTCGGTATAGCTCGCGGCGATGAGATAATCCATATCGCGCCGCCCGCTATTGATGTGTCGGAGCTAATGGCGGATTTGTTCCGTTGGGTGGATGGCGCGAAGGTTCATCCGCTGATAAAGAGTTGTGTGTTCCACTACGAATTTGAGTTTATTCACCCGTTTCAGGACGGCAACGGCCGCATGGGCAGGATGTGGCAGACGCTCCTGCTGTCGCAGTGGAAACAAATTTTCGCGTGGCTGCCCGTTGAAAGCATTGTCCGCGACCGTCAGCAGGAATACTACGCCGCGCTGTCTCATTCCAACGAAGCAATGGACTCAACGGAGTTCGTGGCGTTTATGCTGAACGCGCTGAATGACACAATCGACGGGTACGCCGACCAAGATGGCGACCAAGCAACCGACCAAGTTAAACGCCTGTTTGATGTTCTTGGAACAAGCGCGCTGTCGGCTTTGGAGCTTATGAGTTTGCTTGATTTGAGGCATCGTCCGACGTTCAGGCAAAACTATCTGCGACCCGCGCTTGATGCGGAACTCATAGAAATGACATTGCCCGACGCGCCGAACTCGCGCAATCAGCGGTATCGGCGCAAAAGCAATTATACTGACGAGCATTTGAATTTACCATAAACGCGAGTCAGCAATACTCGTTTCCTCTGTCCGACCGCAAATTGCGGTCGGAATTTCCAATCGAACACGAGTATAACCACAGAAAAAGCGATGTGCTGCCGGGTTTTACAGCAGAGCAATGGG
>JAISFK010000262.1 GCA_031263625.1 Clostridiales bacterium | reverse complement strand
TTCATCGACTCGGACGCCAGCGTGTACATCGCGCCGGCGCCCAACACCGCCTATTACTACTCGTTTGAAAAGCACAGCGTTGACGTCTGGTACGACGGCGAGCCCGGCAATCCGTCCGGCTCATACTTTGACGGCTCCCTGGCGCCCGGCGAGCTCGCCACAGTGGTGGAGGCGCTGGTGAACAGCGCGACCGGCGCGCCCGTCAGCGCAGAGGGCGACTGGAAGATAACCGTCCCCAAGCCAGGCTTTGGCGGCGCGACCGTCCTGTACGCGATCGCGTACAGCGGGGGCGAGGCGTCCGGCGTGTTCAGGCACACGTTCCTGAGCACCGACTCGCCGCTTCTGGTCACAGACGGCGGCGAGACTGAATACGCCAACAACGGCATGACCAAAATCGCCTCCGGGCAGACCGCGCTCGTGAGCCAGCTGAGCTCCGACACGCAGTATTACTACGCTTTCGGCGCCGAATCGGAAGTGAGCGTCTATTACAGCGGCGCCGACGGCAACCCCTCGGGCTCGTATCTTGACGGCCCGACGGCCCCCGGCGCGCATGTCGCCACGCTCAACGGTTCGCCGAGCTACGGCGCGCCAATGGCCATCGACGCGGACGGCTCCTGCGCCATAGCCGTACCCAGCCCGACCGCCTGGGGCGCGCAGCGCTTCAGCCTGACGATAACGGGCGTCAAGGACGGCCTGCCGGCCATCCTGTACCGCCACACGTTCTACAGCTGGGAATACGACATAACGGCGGCCGTGGGAGACAGCGCTTCCGTCAAGCTTGAGAACTATTCGGGCAAGACCTTTGACGGCTTCGTCATCCTGGCGGTCTACAACAGCAGCGGCGCGCTCGCCCACCTGGAATCCCAGCCCGTGGCGATTGCGGACGGCGCGGCGGCGAATGTGCCGTTTGCCGCCAGCCTGGCCGAATACCCGTCGGACCAGTACAGCCTCGCGCTGTTTGTATGGGACAGCAGCTACGCGCCTGTCTACCCCGCCTGGAGAAACTAGCGTTCCCGCCTTTCCCGCGCGGCTTTCATCGCACGGGCGGGAATCGCATTAAGCGGCCAGGCCGGCGCGCGGAGCACAAGCCCGCGACCGTTTCGGCCGGACGAATTTTGACAAGGAGGCAGTCCATATTATGAGTAGCATGAGCATCATGAACAGCATGAAGAAAAATATTTTTCGCAGAGCGCTTTCCCTGACGATGGCGGCGCTGATCGCGCTGTCGCTGGCGGTATTCGCGCCGCCGACGGCGGCTTTCGCGGACGAGTACCCCGAGCAGGAGGGCATCAACAACACGAGCCCCGCCGCCGAGGGCCGCGTCGTTGACAAGTCCGTCTACATGGACAAGAACCAGCCCATCGAGGTCAGGATAAAGGCCCTGCTCGACCAGATGACGCTCAGGGAAAAAGTCGGGCAGATGACCCAGCTTGAGCGCCCCACGATTGCCAACGCCAAGAACTACTACATCGGCTCGGTTCTGTCGGGCGGGGGCTCGACCCCCAATTCCGGCGCCGGCGGCGCGAACGACGGCAGCTACGGCCTTGCCGAGGAGGACGGCGGTGACGGCAAAGGCAACACCGTGTCTGCATGGCTGGACTCCTATGATCGCTGGCAGACGGCGATGGACGAGACGCCGCTCGGCATCCCGGTCCTCTATGAGATTGACGCTGTCCACGGCACGGTCCACGCCCCCGGCACTACGGTCTTCCCGCACGCCTCCGGCGCATCGTCCGGAAGCCCGCAACTCATGGAGCAAGTGGGTGCCGCGGTCGCCACCGAGATGCGCGCGCTGGAGCTGTTCGCCAGCTTCTCGCCGGCCATCGTCATGGGGCAGAATCCCCGCTGGGGCCGCTACCATGAGGGCTGGGGCCATGATCGCGAAATGAACGGCATATTCGGCGACTACTACTCCATGGGTTTCCAGGGCGGCAAGCCGGACAAGTGGGACGGCCTTGACACCGGGGAGCCGGGCGACAAAAACCAGTACGAGTTCCTTGGCAACGGCGGCCAGGTCGTCGGCACGATGAAGCACTTCACGACGGAGGGCTCCACGGTCAACGGCGCAAACGCCGGCAACGGTTTCTACTACAACCCCAACTTTCCGATAGTGGGCTACGGCGCCTACGCCAACCCCCTCTCCACGGACCAGTTGCGGAACATGAAAGCCCTGAAAGAACTCACGCCGGCGCAACTGCTGGCCGACCCGGAAGTCGCGGACATGCTGAACGCCTACAGAATAATGATCGAGGGCGGCGCGCGCAGCCTGATGCCCTCGTACAACTACTTCAACGGCCTGAGGATGCACGAGTTCACGTCCATGCTCGATGTCATCAAGAAGCCCGTGTCGGAAGGCGGATTCGGCTTCACGGGGTTCGTGGTCAGCGACTACAACTCCGGCCACGGCGATCCCTACGCGCCCAGCGCGGCGGCAAACATACGGACGTACATGAATTTCTTCTACGGGAAGGAGACGCATTTCGACGGCTCCGCCTTTACCGCGAGAGAAGTCAAGATAGCGGCCTTCGTGAACGCCGGCGGCGACATGGACATGGCGGTCAGC
>JAISFK010000200.1 GCA_031263625.1 Clostridiales bacterium | reverse complement strand
TTCATGTCCGCGCTGAAAAATCCCGCCTGCGACACGAAATACAGGCGCTCGCCTTGGCTGTCGCCAAATTGCTCTATCTGCGACAGGCCGACGGTCACGTGCAGGCCGTTGTCCGCTATCCGGCGGCGTTCGGCGGGCGGCGCGGCCCCGCTTTCGGCGCCGCCGGCTTCGTCGCCGGCTGCGCCTTCGGCGGCGTCGCCAGTGCCGGCGCCGGAGGCATTGTCGGCGCCGTCTGCGCTGGCCGCGCTGTCTGTACCGGCAGTGCCGTCTGCGCTGTTTATGCCGTCTGTGCCGTCTGTGCCGTCTGTGCCGTCGAGGGCTGCGCTGGCGCCTGAGTTTGCCGCTGCCTCCGGGTCGGCGCCGTCGATGCCGGAAGCGCCGGAACTGTCGGAACCGTCGGCGCCGGGGATTGCGCCGTCGTCCGCGCCAACGCCGCTTATGGCGGCTGCGTTCAGTGCGGCTCCGTCCCCCGCAGCGCCGCCTGAATTGGCGTCGCCAGCCGCGGCGCCGCCGTCGGCGGTCGCGCCCTGCGCTTCGCCAGAGTTCTCGCCGCCGCTGCCCGTTGCGCCCCCGGCGTCCGAAATTTCGCCGGCGGCCGCGCCGCTCTCGCCGCCGGCACCGGGAATGGCGTCGGCGTTTGCCGCGCCGCCGGCCATGGCGCCGCCGGCTGCAGCGCTGTTGGCGGGATCGCCACCTTCCGGGGCGCCGCCCGCCGCCTCCGCGCCGTCCACCGGCGCGCCGCCAGCGCCCGCAGAGCCGCGATTCAGCGTGTACATGTACGTGCCGTAGTGATCGCTTGTGATTGCCATATTGTCCGTCGCGTATAATATCCGCTCGCCGGCCGGAATCCCGCTGAGCTCGGCTGTCAGATTTTCCAGCTCCGCGCCGCCGCCCAAAACGGGGAGCTCAGGCGCCGCGAGGCTCCCGCCTCCGGCCTGCAAGCCGGCAGGCAGGCTGTAGAGCGTCTGCTCGCCGCCCTCGGTCCGCGATATATACACGCGGCCGCCCAAAAGGAGCGCCTCGCTCTCGGCGGCGTCCTCCAATATCTCATAGCCTAAAGAGACGCCCGTCGCGTCCGCCGCGTCTGCCGCGTCCCATGCGCCCGTTGCGCCCGCCGCGCCGCCATTCGCCTTGCCGCCGCCCGCAGGGCCATCCGTCGCGTCGCCGCCATAGCCGTAGCCGTCGTCGCTACTGTCGCCGTAATCGCCGCCGTCGCCGTAATCGCCGCCGTCGCCGTAATCGCCGCCATCGGGCCGCTCTGCCGGCCGGCTCCCGTCCGCGGGGATCCTGACATATACCTGCCTCGCGCCGGAAACCACGCCGAATATCGAGCCCCCCGCGATATTGATATGCCGCAGCCGCGCGGCATCGCCCATGCCCAGCGCGGAAAAGCCGCCCGCGAGCACGAGCTCGGACTCGCCTGACGCCTGGCCGGCGGCGGCGCCCCTCATCGCGTAGACGCTGCCCGTCGCCGCGCCGACATAGTAAATGTCCCCGCCGTGCGCGAGGAAAGCCTCAAACGGCTCCTCCAGCGCGATTGTGCCGACCGGCAGGCCGTCCGCCGTCGCAACGCTGATGGCCTGGCCGCCCTGCGCTTCCTGCCCTCCCTGGCTCCCCTGTCCGTCCCGCCTCGCCTGCGCGTAGTACAGCGCGCCGCCGTCAAACTGGAGAACCGACGCGTAGCCGCTGACAATCCGCTTCAGCCCGCCGCCGTCTATGCCATAGCTGTAAATGGGGCCCGCGCCCTCCGCGTCAGACGCCGGATCTTCAATTATGAAGTAAAACTTGAACGAGTCGTAGTTCAGGCAGGCAATGCCGCCCTCGGCGAGCGCCGTCCTGCCCGCGCCGTCCACGCCTATGGAGTAGAAGCCCGCGCGCGTGGCGTAGTATATGTGGTTGCCGACTATGTGCATGTACTCGGCGGCGTCGCCGGCGATCTTTTCCAGCTGCGAGCCGTCAATCTTGATCCTGTAAATGCCGCTGAGAGCGCCCGCCCCGGAGCGCGAAAAATACAGCCACTCGCCCAGGGCGTTCAGCGCCCCTATTCCGGCGCCGTCGGCCAGCCTTGCGGTTTCCCCGCCTGACGCCGGGCGCCTGTACAGCCCGGAGCCGTTGCAGAAAAAGACGCTGCCGCCCTGCTCGGCGGCAATGGCCCTGTTGGCGATATTGCCGTTTATGCCTGGCGCGCTGTCCAAAACCGTTATGTCGAACGCGGCCGCCTGGCTCGCCAGCCCGTATCTGTTGACGTTGACGGCGCGTATGGCGTTTTCGCCGGGCAGCAGCTCAATGCCGCCGCTGTACACGGCGGAGGCCGCGCCGGGCGCTGAGCCGTCCGACGTGAACCTTGTCTGGACGCCGTCCGGGTTCTGCTCGAAATGGAAGGTGAACGCGCCGTTGTACACGCCGCTCTCGCAAATGGAAACGGGCGGCCTCACGTCTATGGCGGCCATCAGGCGGGGCAGCCTGTCGTCGCCGGTCTTTTTGTAGCCCTCGCCCGCCGCTTCCAGCGCGCCGCCGGCGTCCTTCATGTACGCGCGCGCCTCCGCGAGGCTGAAATACACGCCGGCCAGCCCGTCAACCGAGTCGCCGGCCGCGGCCCATCCGTCGGCTGCGACGCCTGCGCCGTCTGCCGCCCCGGCCGAGCCATCTGTCGCTACGTCCAAGTCGCCTGCGGCCGCGACATTTGCCCCGTCCGGCGAGTTGCCCGCCGCCTCGCCAGGCGCAGCTGCTCCTGCATCGGCGCCCCCTCCGCCCGTCGCGGCGCCATCTGCCCCCTCGGCCAAGCCGCCCGCCGCCCCGCCATCCGCATCTGCATCGGCGCCCGCTCCGCCCGTTGCGGCGCCATCCGCGCCATGCGAGCCAATGGCGGCAGGCGAATAGGCAGCGCCGGGCGAGTAGGGCGGGTCAGGCAGGTTCGGCAGATCCGGCGCGTCGGCGTAGTCGGCGTAGCGCCTCAGCACGGTTGCCGCGCGCTCGTACTGCGCGTCGCCGATATACGCCCTGCCGAGCGGCAGGGAGATGTCGAGCTGGGGGCGAAAAGCGAAGAAGTCCGCCCGCTCAAGCGCCGCTATGGCGCCCTGGTAATCCATTTGGGCCATGCGCTCGGCGCCGCGCTGCCTGTATGCCGAAACCAGGCATGGGGCGGCAATGAAAAAATAAGCGGCGGCGACTGCGGCGACGGCAAGCGATGCGGCAATGATGGCTTTTCTTTTTTCCCTCAGTATCTCAAGGCGGCCGGGCTTTCCCTTAACGACTGTCCAGCCGCCGATGACGGTTTTTTTTCGCAATCGAAACATCAAATATCCCCGAAAAGCATAATCGAGATGTTATACTGACGAGCATTTGGATTTTCCATAAACGCGAGTCAGTAATACTCGTTCCGTGCACAGGCTTGACTTGGCGCGCTTGTTCTTCCTTGCTCTTGAAAAGGGCGCAAACGGCGCGAA
>JAISFK010000045.1 GCA_031263625.1 Clostridiales bacterium | reverse complement strand
GTTCAGCCCGCCGCCTTCCGCACCATCCTGCACCGCGCCCTCCGTCCCCCGCCTCTCGCCTCTCGCTCCCCATGGCCCGCTTGCCGCCCGCGCCGCACGGGCGCACGGCGCCCAGCCAGCCGCCGCGCCCGCGCGCCGCCGCCCCAGCCCAAGCCCAAGCAAGCGCCTTGCCGTTCGCCGCCCGCCTGCGCAGTTGCAGCCCAGCCAGTCGCGCAGCTGTCGCCCGCGCGCCGCCGCCACGCGCAAACATCGTGGAGGCGGCGCGGTCTATGACCCGCGCCGCCTCCGATTTGCCTATTCAGTAACACTCGCTTCCCCTGTACGACCGCAAATTGCGGTCGGAATGCGCAATCGAACACGAGCATAATTTGCCAAGCCCGCCCAGCTTACTCGATGATCGAGGACACCGTGCCGGAGCCGACCGTCTTGCCGCCCTCGCGTATGGCGAAGCGCAGGCCCTCCTCCATGGCGATTGGCGTGATCAGCTTGATCGTCATCGTTATGTGGTCGCCGGGCATGCACATCTCGACGCCCTCCGGCAGCTCCGCCACGCCCGTGACGTCCGTCGTCCTGAAATAGAACTGCGGGCGGTAGCCGTTGAAGAACGGCGTGTGCCTGCCGCCCTCGTCCTTGGTCAGCACGTACACCTGCCCGGTAAAGTGCGTGTGCGGCTTGATCGAGCCGGGCTTCGCGAGCACCTGCCCCCTCTCGACCTCGTTCCTCTGGATGCCCCTGAGCAGCGTTCCGACGTTGTCGCCGGCCATGGCCTGGTCCAGAAGCTTCCTGAACATCTCCACGCCCGTGACGACTGTCTTTCTCGGCTGATCCATGAGCCCGACGATCTCGACTTCCTCGCCGACCTTTATCGTGCCCCTCTCGACCCTGCCGGTCGCGACCGTGCCGCGCCCCGTGATGGAGAACACGTCCTCGACTGGCATGAGGAACGGCCTGTCCGTCGTCCTCTCCGGCGTCGGGATGTACTCGTCAACCTTCTCCATCAGCTCGAGTATGCTCTTGTACTCCTCGGCGCCCAGATCCTTGGAATCGCTCTGGAGGGCCTTCGTGGCCGAGCCCCTGATGATCGGGATGTCGTCGCCCGGAAACTCGTAGGACGACAGCAGCTCGCGCAGCTCCATCTCCACAAGCTCGATCAGATCCTCGTCGCCCTCGTCAATCAGGTCGCACTTGTTCAGGTACACGACGATGTAGGGCACGCCGACCTGCCTCGCGAGCAGGATGTGCTCCCTCGTCTGTGGCATGGGGCCGTCGGGGGCCGCGACGACCAGGATCGCGCCGTCCATCTGCGCCGCGCCGGTGATCATGTTCTTGACGTAGTCGGCGTGTCCGGGGCAGTCAACGTGCGCGTAGTGCCTGTTGTCCGTCTCGTACTCGACGTGGGCCGTGGATATGGTTATGCCCCTCTCCTTCTCCTCGGGCGCGGCGTCAATGGAGTCATACGCGCGAAATTCAGCCTTGCCCTGCATGCCGAGCACCTTTGTGATGGCCGCCGTCAGCGTGGTCTTGCCATGGTCGATGTGGCCGATGGTGCCGATGTTCACGTGCGGCTTGTTTCTTTCAAATTTTGCTTTGCCCATGATAATTCATTCTCCTTATTTTTATTGCTTTTTTATTGCTTGCTGAACTTGATGATCGTATCCTGTATGTTCTTGGGCACCTCCACGGACTTCGCGTACAGCATTGTGAAGGTTCCCCTGCCTTGAGTCCTCGACCGGAGGTTCGTGGCGTAGCCGAACATCTCGGACAGCGGCACGAATGCGGCCACGTTCTGCGCCCCGCCCCTGACCTCCATGCCCTCTATGTGGCCCCGCCGCGAGTTCAGGTCGCCGATGACGTCGCCCAGGTACTCGTCGGGCATCGTCACGTCCACCTTCATGACCGGCTCGAGCAGGACGGGGTCGGCCCTTTTGCAGGCGTCCTTGAACGCCATGGAGCCCGCGACGCGGAACGCGATCTCCGACGAATCGACCTCGTGGTACGAGCCGTCCAGCAGCGTCACCCGCACGTCCACGACGGGATACCCGCCCAGCACGCCGTTGTTCATGGCGTCCCGTATGCCGTCGTCAACGGGCTGTATGTACTCCTTGGGTATGACGCCGCCCACTATCTTGTTCACAAATTCGTAGCCCTCGCCCGGCTCGCGCGGCTCCACCTCTATGACGCAGTGGCCGTACTGGCCGTGGCCGCCCGTCTGCCGGACAAACCTGCCCTCGGCCTTGACGGCCTTGCGGATCGTCTCCTTGTAGGAAACCTGCGGCTTGCCTACGTTGGCCTCCACCCTGAACTCGCGGAGCATCCTGTCCACGATGATCTCAAGGTGCAGCTCGCCCATGCCCTCTATGATCGTCTGCCCGGAGTCGGGATCCGAGTGCGAGCGGAAAGTCGGGTCCTCCTCCGACAGCTTCTGCAGCGCGAGGCTCATCTTGTCCTGGCCCGCCTTCGTCTTGGGCTCGATGGCGATGGATATGACGGGGTCCGGGACTTCGATGGACTCCAGCACGACCGGCTCCCTCTCGTCGGACAGCGTGTCGCCGGTCGTCGTCTCCTTCAGCCCGACGGCGGCCGCGATGTCGCCGGAATACACGGCCTCCATGTCCTCCCGGTGGTTCGCGTGCATTTGCAGGAGGCGGCCGATCCGCTCGCGCTTGTTCTTGGACGAGTTGAGTATGTACGAGCCCGACTTGAGCGTGCCCGAATAGACCCTGAAAAAGCAGAGCTTGCCGACGTACTGGTCCGCCATGATCTTGAACGCGAGCGCCGAAAACGGCGCGGAGTCGTCCGCCTCGCGCACAAGCTCGGCCCCGCCGCCCTCGCCGTCGCCGTCATCGTCGCCGCCGGGGCCCGCGCCCGCCGCGCCGCCGTCGGCCGGCTTGCCCTTCACGGGCGGTATGTCCAGCGGCGACGGGAGGTAGTCCACGATGGCGTCCATCAGCTCCTGCACGCCCTTGTTCCTGTATGCCGAGCCGCAAAACACGGGGATCAGCCGCGCTGCCACCGTGGCCTTGCGCACGCCCGACTTGATCTCCTGGACGCTCAGCTCCTCGTTGTTCAGATATTTCTCCATGAGAGCCTCGTCCTGCTCGGACACGGACTCGACGAGCTTTTCGCGGTACAGCTCCGCGTCGGCGCTCATGTGCGCCGGGATCTCGCGAACCTCGACCTTCTCGCCCAGCTCCCCCTCAAAGTAGAGCGCCTTGCGCTCCACGAGGTCTATTATGCCCTCAAACTCCCCCTCGCTGCCGATGGGCAGCTGCAGGGGCGCCGGATTGGCGCTCAGCCTGTCCCTCATCATCTGCACGCAGTTGTAGAAGTCCGCGCCCATGATGTCCATCTTGTTGATGAACGCTATGCGCGGCACGCCGTACTTGTCGGCCTGCCTCCAGACCGCCTCCGACTGCGGCTCCACGCCGCCCTTCGCGCAAAACAGCGCGACGGCGCCGTCCAGCACGCGCAGCGAGCGCTCGACCTCCATCGTGAAGTCAACGTGCCCTGGCGTGTCGATAATGTTGATGCGCGTGTCGTTCCACTGGGTAGTCGTCGCGGCCGAGGTTATCGTTATGCCGCGCTCCTGCTCCTGCTCCATCCAGTCCATCGTCGCGGCGCCCTCGTGGACTTCGCCGACCTTGTGGATCTTGCCCGTGTAATAGAGAATCCTCTCGGTCGTCGTCGTCTTTCCGGCGTCGATGTGCGCCATTATGCCAATATTTCTTGTCTTGTCCAGTTGAAACTGCCTGGGCATTACGCCCTCCTTTGCTCTGCACTGCGTATATTGCCGCCGGGCCGGCCTCCTACCACCTGTAGTGGGCGAAAGCCCTGTTGGCCTCGGCCATCTTGTGCGTGTCCTCCCTGCGCTTGTATGCGCCGCCCGTGCCGTTGACGGCGTCCATTATCTCGCCCGCCAGCCGCTCCTTCATCGTGCGCTCGCCGCGCTTCCGCGAGAAATCCACGAGCCACCGCAGGCCCAGCGCCTGCTTCCTGTCCGGCCTGACCTCCAGCGGAACCTGGTACGTCGCGCCGCCGACCCTCCTGGCCTTGACCTCCAAAATGGGCATAATGTTGTCAAGGGCCTGATGGAAGACTTCCAGCGGATCTTTGCCTGTCTTCAGTTTGATGATGTCAAATGCGTTGTAGCAGATGCGCTGGGAAACGCCTTTTTTGCCATCCAGCATGATGTTATTGATAAGCTTTGTCACGACCTTGTCGTTGTACAGAGGATCGGGCAAAACGTCCCTTTTGGGGATGTGACCTTTTCTCGGCACGAATACTTCCCTCCTTTTCATGATAATAACGGGTCGCCCCGCATATCATCGGTACTGCGGATTACCGCCGCGCGCCTTTGCCGCCATATTATATTTTTTATCGCAACGCGCTAAGGGCGCTCAGAACTCAGGACTTGGCTCCGGGCTTGGGCCGCTTGGCGCCGTACTTCGAGCGCGACTGCATGCGCTTGGCGACTCCGGCCGTGTCCAGCGTGCCGCGGATTATGTGGTATCTGCAGCCCGGCAAGTCTTTCACCCTGCCGCCCCTGATAAGGACGACGCTGTGCTCCTGCAAGTTGTGCCCAACGCCTGGGATATAGGCCGTGCCCTCGATCCCGTTCGTGAGGCGCACCCTGGCAACCTTGCGCAGAGCGGAATTGGGCTTTTTGGGCGTTGACGTCTTCACGACCGTGCAAACGCCGCGCTTCTGCGGGCAACTCAAGTCAGTGGAACGCTTCTTGAGCGTGTTCAGGCCCTTCTGCAGCGCCGGCGCCGTGGACTTCTTCTCCTTGATCTCCCGGCCCTTGCGCACCAGCTGGTTAAATGTCGGCAATAATCACACCTCCTCCCCGTCTTAATATCTAGGGTAGTATAACACCATTTTTTGCCTTTTGTCAAATTATTTTTTTGCGCTATAATAGCAGTAGCAAGCTTTGCGAGCTTTTGCGCGCTTTCGCGAGCGCGGGAAGGAGATTTTTGCAGGCACATGCCCACTAATATGCCCAGCAATACGCACAGCCGCCCGCGCGGCGGCCATTTTCAGGCTTTGGCGCAAAGCCTGGCCCCGATAGCTTTCCTGCGCGCCTTGCCCGCCGCGCCGCCAGCGCTCGCGAGCGCAAGCGCTGGCGCAGACTTAAGCGCTGGAATGGGCGCTGGCGTAGGCGCAAGCGTGAGCGCGGGTACGGCCGCAAGCGCCGGCGCAAGCGCGGCCGCAACCGCAGCACCAACCGCAAGCGCGGCCGCGAGCGTGAGCGCGGGAGCGGGCGCGGCCGCAGGCGTGAGCGCTGGAACGCTCGCGCTCGCGCTTTTCATATTGGTGGCCCTGCTCGCGCTGCTGCTCATGCTTCGCGAGGCCGCGAGCTTCGCGCTCGAAACCGTCCGGCTGCCGGCCGATGGCGGCGCAAGCGACGCCTGCGCGGGCGCTACGCCCGATGGCAATAGCTTGGGCGACAGCGGCGCCAACGCGCAAGTTGCCGCAGGCGCGGAACCCACCGCGCCCGGCGCCGGATCATACGCAAGCGCGATGCCCGCCACCGCCTCCGCCACAGCCGGCGACACGGGCGCTGCGCCCGCCAGCGACTCTGGCGGCCTGCGCATCCTCCACCTGTCCGACATACACCTGCGGCTGCTGCCCATACCGCTGCCAAAGATCGCGGACGCCGTCCGCCGGGCGGCGCCGGACATCGTCGTCCTCACCGGCGACTACCTGACGTCGCCGAAAGACGCGGCGCCGTTTCTGGACTGGCTGTCCGCGATCATCGCCGCCTCCGGCGGCGCCGCGTTCTTCCTGTGCTTCGGGAACCACGACATAAAGGCGTTCGGCTACAACGCGTTCGAGCTGGCCGCATACGAAAAGCAGCTGAAGAAGCTGGGCGTCGCCGTGCTGGAAAACAGGACGGCCATCGTCGAGCGCGGCGGCAGGGCGTACTCCATAACGGGCCTGCGCGATTTCAGCCGCAAGCCCGTCCGCGCCGAGCCCGCGCTCCGGGCCGCGCCCAAGGCCGGCTGCTACCGCATAGGCATCACGCACAACCCGGACATCGCGCTCGACCTGCCGCCGCGCTCGCTCGACCTGCTGCTGTGCGGGCACTTTCACGGCGGGCAGATATGGCTACCGCTGAACCTCCAGTACACGTGCCTGCGCAAGGAGCGGCTGTGCCGCATGGGCATATGCAGCGGGCTGCACGAGCTGAACGGCATCAAGCTGTACATAAGCCGCGGCCTCGGCTGCGTGCTTTTCCCGCTGCGCTTCCGCGCCAAGCCGGAGATGACGCTAATCATCGCGCCGTAGAAATTGCCGCTTCGAGCTGTGCCGCAATCTTGCGGCTTTGAGAGATTTACATGAGAGATTTTCAGGAATCCGGGCGAAATTTTCATTTGTCAAAATGGCATGAATGGTGTATAATTTTCCCATAAATTTTTCTCGCGCGAAAGCTGAAGCTCTGTTGACATTATATCAAAAAAGGAATATCATATAGAGGAGAACGGTTCCATGTTTGAGGTGGAATACTATACCCTGCCGAACGGAGAACAACCCGTTCAGCAGTTTATTGACAGTCTGGATTTGAAAATGAGCGCGAAAGCGTTAGGCAGCATTGATATACTCGCGGAGTTTGGCAACACGCTTCGCGAGCCGTATTCAAAGGCATTAGGCAAAGGCTTGTTTGAATTGCGTATCAAATTTGCAGGGGACATTACGCGGATATTTTACTTTTTCTGTGTTGATAATAAGATTATCTTAACGAACGGCTTCGTTAAGAAAACACGGAAAACGCCGTCGAGCGAAATTGCGCTTGCGCTGAAATACAAAACGGATTATGAGGGGAGGTTTGAAAAGAAATGAACGATTTCAACAAACATTTGGCGCGGCGGCTTGAAAACCCGGAGTTTGCGGCTGAATGGGAGCATCAGCGCCCCGAGCGCGAATATATCAAGGCTATCATTGCCGCACGCATGGAACAAAACTTGACGCAGGAAGAATTAGCCCGCAAAACAGGTATAAGGCAGTCTAACATCAGCCGGATTGAAAATGGGAATTGCAGCCCAACAATCGCCACCTTGCAGCAGATAGCGGAGGGAGTAGGCAAAACGCTCCATATCGAGTTCAAGTCCTAAAGAGCGGGCGGCTCGCCGTTTGTACGCGCGCGCTGTTATGCTCGTGTTCGATTGGAAATTCCGACCGCGATTGGCGGCTTTCACGCCGAGCGCACCGCGCATTTTACCTTGCATTGCTTGCCGAAGCAGGCTATGCCAACCTTCCAGATGGGCTTGCTCCCATCCAGCTCCGCCCCGTAGCGCTTTTCGTCTATTTGGGCCAGGGCGTGTTCCGCCATGGCTTCCATTTCAGCTTCAGCGGCAGAGCCGCACTTCTTTAGCTCAAAAATGTAGTTTTTGCCATTGCGCTCTATCCAAATGTCGTATCTGCCGTCGCCCGCCTCCCTGTTCGACTTTGTCTTTGCCTTGTCAAACAGCGGATCGGAGAAAACAAGCCCGCCAAGAAGAAAAATATGGTACACCTGCTCAAGATTTCCGCCCAAGTCCCAATAAGAAAGGGCGTAAGACATGATATGCTCCAAAGCGGCGGCGAATCTCTCGGAATCGCGCTCCAAAAACAGGTCAATCATAGGCTGGCCGCAATTCGGCATAGCCGCGTTAAAGATAAAATCCTTCCAGATTACGCGCATTTCCTGGTTAGGCACGCAAACAACCGCCCGATTAAAGCTGCTCTCCACAATCGCAAGATAGCCCGCCTGTATGAGCAAGGAATAGAGAGAGGCGTCGTCGGCGTTGATCTGGGCAAGCGAGGACAGCTGCGCGACAGGCACTGCCGCCTGCTCGCCCGAAACAATGCGCGCCAGCGTATTCAGCCTGCCGGCGCCTGCCGCGTCGCCCGGCCCGCCCGAAACGCCCCGCGCCGGCGCGCCGGCCGCCCCGGAGTGAATCGCATTGGCCACAATGCCCATCGTCCCGCTGTTGCCCCAGTATCTGTCGAGCTGCCCGCGCTTCAGGTAATTGACTACAGAGAATATGTTATACAGCTTGGTTCCGTGGATGCTGAACCCGTTGTACCACTCTTTTGCGCGTGTGCCGTCTATTGCGCGAAGCTCGCAGATCTCCAGCATCTCCTCGTCGGTAATCCCGAAGTCCTCGCTATACAGCTCGTCATTGAACACGTCATAAACGGAAATATTGTTCAGGCCGCTGAAAAGGCCTTCGTATGATATCCGCATTACCCCAGTGAGCAAGCCCTTCTCCAAAAAGGGGTTGTCCTTAAAAGCGGCGGAGAACAGGTACGTCAAAAACGCTCGCGTCTCGGCATACGACTCCGAGCCGGCCCCGTCCAGCAACAGTTTGTCGTACTCGTCGATAAGGATATATGATTTCTTGCCCGTCGCTTTATGCGCCACCTCGGTTAAAAGCCTCAAAGCATCCCCTTCGTCCGACCTTTCAGCCAAATATTCATCTGCCCGCTCTCTGACGTCAGGGTCTGAAATGAGCTGGCAATACTGGCGCAGATACTGCCTCACCATAACAAAGACAGTGTACCTGTAGCTATCGGCAGCCAGCCCCTTGAAGTCAAAATGGAAGACGGGCGCCGAGCTGGCCTTGTCCCAGACGCACGAAGATTCCACGGCCAGCCCCCGAAACAGCTCGCGGCTGTCCTCGCTGTCCGTGAGAAAACATCGGAGGGCGTCCATATTGAGGCTCTTGCCAAAGCGTCGGGGGCGGCATATCAGAGACACTCGCGCGGCGTCGCTCAAATAGCGCTCAATAAAAGAGGTCTTGTCCACATAGAAATAATTTTTTTGCCGAGTTTCCTTAAAATCGACTCCCAGGCCGATCTTGCTGACATCGCCAAAAATGCGCTTTCTGTCCACTCCATGCCCCCCTTTCTTCACAGCCAAACGCTCCACGCTTCGCCATAGCCGCCGCCAGCTCGCCTGCCGCGCGCGCCTTAAATCGTCCGTCAGCAACTGACGATTTTTACTTTTATTTCAAATTCATTAGCCATATTGTACCACAATCCTGCGGCTTTGAAAAATATTTGTCATAGGGCGCGGGCGGCATCCATCT
>JAISFK010000014.1 GCA_031263625.1 Clostridiales bacterium | reverse complement strand
CGCCCAGCGCGGCCTCCGAGTTGCGGAACTTGCACTCGCCGAGCAGAAGGTTCTTCGCGCCCCTGTCCGCCGCCATCACGTCAATCTCGGCCGCGCGGGAAACCTGCCTGGGCTCGCCCGTCGCCGACGCTTCGGCCCGGCTCAGCTTGCCCCCCACCACCGCCCGACCTTCGCGGCGCGGAAGGGCAGCCTGCAAAAAAATCTTGCCCATGCGTTTTGATTTTGGCGCGGTCGTGTGATACTATTGGCACATAATCATAACGCGGGCGGCTGCGTTTCGTTGAGGCGGCGCCGCTTTGGAGGCGAGCTTGATGGAAGCAAAATACGGGCCGGTGCCAATCCGCGACGTGCGGATAACAGGCGGGTTCTGGAAGTCGTGGCAGGAAACTGCGGCAAGGAGCACGGTTCCGGCCGTGTACAGCCAGTTTGAAAAGACGGGGCGCTTCAAGGCGCTCGCGCACGGCTGGCGCGAGGGCGAGCCGGACAAGCCGCACATATACTACGACTCCGACGTCGCCAAGTGGATTGAGGGCGCGGCGTATTCGTTGCATATTTGCCCCGACGCCGGCGTGGAGGCGAAAATCGAGGCGCTGATCGACCTCGTGGAGGCGGGCATGTCTGCCGACGGCTACTTCAACAGCTACTTTCAGTCCGTGGAGCCGCACATGCGCTGGACGCGGCGCGCCGACCACGAGCTTTACTGCGCCGGCCATTTTATGGAGGCCGCCGTCGCGTATTACGAGGCGACGGGCAGAAGGCGCTTTCTGGATCTGATGCGGCGCTCTGGCGATCACATCCGCGCGGTCTTTGCAGAGAGCGGGAGCGCGGCGTTTGAAACGCCGGGCCACGAGGAAATTGAGCTGGCGCTGCTGCGCATGTGGCGGTGCGACGGCGACAGCAAGTGGCTCGGCCTGGCGCGGCATTTTATCGACAGGCGCGGCAAGAATCCGGCCGACCTCCGCTTCGTGCATTTTTCCCCGCTGTTTACGCAGGATCACGCGCCCGTCGCGGAGCAGGCGTCTGCGGAGGGGCATGCCGTGAGGTTCGCCTACCTGTTCGCCGCCGCAACTGAGCTGGCGCTGGCGACGGGCGACGAGGCGCTGGCGGAAGCCTGCCGGCGCGTGTGGCGCGACGCCGTGGACAAAAAGATGTACGTCACGGGCGGCGTCGGCAGCATGGCGCGAGGCGAAGCTTTCGGCCCCGCCTATTATTTGCCGAACTTCGAGGCATACGCGGAAACGTGCGCTTCGATAGCGATGGCGTTCTTCGCGCGGCGACTTTCGCTGCTGGAGCCGCGCGGCGAGTACGCGGACGTTTTCGAGTTGCAGATGTACAACGGCGCCCTGGCCGGCATATCCCTGGACGGGAAGGGCTTCTTTTACGAAAATCCGCTCTGCGCCCGCCCATCCGACCAGGAGCTCATAGACATCTCCCGAGGGCAGGTGCGCCCCGCGCGGCGCGCGGAAGTGTTCGACACCTCATGCTGCCCGCCCAACATACTGCGCTTCATCCTTTCCCTGGGCGGATGCATGTACGATGTGCGCCAAGCGCCGCGAGGCACTGCCGCATCTGCCGCCGGCCCCGCTTCCCCCATCGCCTCCGAGGGGCGGCCTTTGGGGGCACTGGGTGCGCCAGGCGCGCCGAACACGCTGGACGCGCTGTACGTGCACCACTACGCCGAGAGCGTCGCCGACGTGGCGCTTGCTGGGCAGGCCGTGAGGCTGAGGCAGGAAACGTCGTACCCGTGGAACGGGGCAATCGCGCTGTCCGTGTCGGCGCAAAAGCCGTTCACGGCCACTATAGCGCTGCGCGCGCCCGCGTGGTGCGGCTCGCCGTCGCTGAACTACGCTTCGGCCGAGAAAGACGGCTACCTGCACGTCACGCGCGAGTGGCATGACGGCGACCGCATATTGCTTGAGCTGCCGATGGACGTGGCCGAGCTTGAGGCGAACCCGCTCGTGCTCCAGGACGCGGGCCGCGCCGCGCTGAAGCGGGGGCCGCTCGTCTACTGCGCGGAGGAGGCGGACAACGGGCCGCGCCTGCACGACCTGCTTTTGGGTAGCGAAACGCGGTACGAAACGGCATGGATGCCGAATCTGCTGGGCGGCGTCAACGCGATCAAGTTTGGCGCCCTTCGCCGCAAGCCTTTCGACGGGCTGTACCGAAAGTGGGCGCCGGAGTACGAGCCCGCCACGGCGACGGCCGTCCCGTATTACGCATGGGCGAACCGGGGCCCCGGCGAGATGGCCGTCTGGCTGATGAAGGAGGCGCGCCGCCGCGCCGAGTGACGTCTATCAATCTATGCCGTGAAGGCGTTTTCGATGTGGTTGAGGCCCGTGACGGCAATCTGGCCGGAAGGGTCTTTCCGGTAGTAGATCTCGATGACGTCAAAGCGCACTTTTGACTCTGAGGCGTTGAAAACCGCCATGTAGTGCGAGGCGACCGCCAGTATCTTGCGCTGCTTTTTGTAGCCGACGGCCTCCGACGGCCGGCCAAACAGATCGCTCGTCCGCGCCTTGACCTCGACGAAGCACAGCTCCGCCGATTTTTTCGCGACGATGTCTATCTCGCCGTACCGCCCAAAGCGAAAATTCCGGCGCAGGATGAGATAGCCGTTCTTTTGCAGGTAGTCCGAGGCGGCGCTCTCCCCTATCCTGCCGATCGATCGGTTGTTCGAGCGGTTGTTCGAGCTATCCCCCATAGCGGCTGTCTATATGCGCGATGAACACCAGAACCTCGGCCACGACCTCGTACAGCTCGCGCGGGATGGAATCGCCGACTTTCAGGCTGTTGAGCGCTTCGGCGAGCTTCTCGTCGCGGTATACGGGAATGTTGGCCTCCCTGGCTTTTTCCACGATTTTGTCCGCAATCGCGCCCCTGCCGACCGCCGTGACCTCCGGCGCGTAGTCCCTGCCCGGATCGTACTTTAG
>JAISFK010000509.1 GCA_031263625.1 Clostridiales bacterium | reverse complement strand
GCGGGTTCAAGTCCCGCCGACCACATATTTTTGCGCGCGGCAAGCGGTGTTCGCCGTTTGCCGCGCGCTTGTTGTTCAGGCCGGGCCGGCGGGCGGGATATCCAGCGGGCCGGGCGCGTCGGGCCTGGCGGCAACCAACAGTGAGGTATAATTGGGGAACAGCGGAGCCGCAACCAAAAAAAGAGCCGCGACGTCCGTCTTGCGGGACATATTTGTTTTTGCCCTGTTTGCCGCCTATCTCTTTACGCTCGCGTGGCTGCTGCTTTTGCCGTCAGTGTTCAGGCCGGCCGCTCTGCGGCCTCCGCCGGACGCCCGCGCCGCCGCGGCGTTTGAAAGCCGCCTGCCGCCGCGCGTGAACCTGGCCCCTTTCAAGACCATCCGGCACTACATGCAGTCGCCCAGCCGCGCCGGCCTTGTGAACAACGCGGGCAACGTGATCGTCTTTGCGCCGCTGGGGTTCTTCTTGCGGCGCTTTTCGCGCGGGAGGGCGCCGGCGTTTTTCTGCGTCCTGGCCCCGGCGCTGGCGAGCCTGCTTTTTGAGAGCCTGCAGCTGCTTTGGCGCGTCGGCAGCTTTGACGTGGACGACATCATCCTGAACGCGCTGGGGAGCGCCGCGGGCTACATCGCCTGCGCGCTGCTCGCGCGCGGCGCCCGCGCAAGGCAGGCGTCGCGCATGGGGCGGCCGGCGCAGCCCGCGCGCGTCGCGCACAGGCCCTCGGCCCAGGCAACACAGGCGCTACGCGCCGGGCGCGAGGCCCCGGCGGCGCGGGCGCTATATCTCGACAAGCCGCGACAGCGGCGGAACGGAGCGGACATATGAACTATTTTCTCACCGACGAGCAGCAGATGATCAAGGAGCTGGCGGCGAAGATCGCGGACGAGAAGATCGCGCCCGTCGCCCTGCAATACGACGAGGACGGGACCTTCCCGCGCGAGATCGTCAAGGTGCTGGCGGACTCCGACATGTGCGGCGTGTACATCGACGAAAAATACGGCGGCTTCGGCGGCGGCGTCTTTGAGATGGCGCTCGTCGTGGAGGAGCTCAGCCGCGCCTGCGGCGGCATCTCGCTCGCGTTCGCGGGCACGGGGCTCGGCTGCTTCCCGATCATCCTGTTCGGCAGCGACGCGCAGAAGGAGCGCTTCCTGCCGCCCATCGCCTCCGGCGAGAAGCTCGCCGCGTTCGGGCTGACGGAGGCCAACGCGGGCAGCGACGCCGCAGGCATAGAGACGACCGCCCGGAAGGACGGCGACGGCTACATCCTCAACGGCACGAAGCAGTGGATAACGAACGGCGGCGAGGCCGACGTGTACACGGTCGTCGCGTGCACGGATCGCTCGCGCGGCGCACGCGGCTTCTCGGCCTTCATCGTCGAGAAGGGCGCTGCGGGCTTTGGCTTCGGCAAGAAGGAAAACAAGATGGGCATACGCGCCTCGTGCACGCGGGAGCTTGTGTTCGACGACTGCCGCGTGCCGGCCGAAAACCTGCTCGGGCGCGAGGGCATGGGCTTCATCGTGGCGATGAAGACGCTCGATCGGACGCGCCCCGGCGTCGCGGCGCAGGCGCTTGGCATAGCGCAGGGCGCCCTGGACGAGGCGCTGAAATACTCGCGCGAGCGCGTGCAGTTCGGGTCGGCCATATCGTCGTACCAGGCCGTCCAGCACATGCTCGCCGACATGGCCATCCAGATAGAGGCCGCGCGCTGCTTCATCTACCAGACGTGCCGGTTCATAGACTCGGGCGCGAAGGACTTTTCGAAAGAGTCCGCCATGTGCAAGGTGTTCGCATCGGACGCGGCCATGAAGGCGACGGTGGACGCGGTGCAGATCATGGGCGGGTACGGCTACATGAAGGAGTACCCCGTCGAGAAGCGCATGAGGGACGCCAAGATCACGCAGATATACGAGGGCACGAACCAGATACAGCGCAACGTCATAGCGCTTGAGCTCATAAAGGGGCTGTCGAAAAAATAGGAGGCGCGGCTGGCGCGGAGCACGTAGGCGCGGCTGGCGTGGCGCACTGCCTGCGGGCGGCGGGCGGCAGGCACGAGGGCGACGTCTGGCGTTTGCGCCATCGGTATCTGGCGTTTGAGCGGGCGGGCGCCAGCGTGCCGTGGCGACAGGGCGGGCGCAAGCACATTGCAGAGGGAGCGGCAAAATTTTGAATATCGTCGTATGCGTAAAACAGGTTCCGGCGACCAACGAGGTCAAAATGAACCCTGAAACCAACACCATCATCCGCGATGGCGTCGAGGCGATCATCAACCCGTTCGACGCCTATGCAATCGAGGAGGGCGCGCGGCTGCGCGAGCGGCACGGCGGCAAGGTCACGGTGCTGAGCATGGGCATACCATCCGTCGCGGAGTCGCTGAGGGAGGCCATATCCGTCGGCGCGGACGAGGCGGCGCTGCTCAGCGACAGGGCTTTCGCGGGCGCCGACACGCTTGCCACGGCATACGCGCTGTCCATGGGCATCAGGAAGCTGGGCGGCTTCGACCTCGTCATCTGCGGCAAGCAGGCGACGGACGGCGACACGGCCCAGGTCGGCCCGAGCCTCGCCGAAAAACTCGGCGTCCCGCACACGACATACGTGAGGAAAATCTGCTCGATAGAGAACGGCTCGATATGCTGCGAGCGCATGACGGACGACGGCTTCGAGCGCGTGTCCATGCCGCTGCCCGCCGTCATAACGGTCGTCAAGGAGATAAACGAGCCCCGGCTGGCGTCGCTCAAGGGCATGATGAAGGCAAAAAAGGCGCAGATACCCGTGCTCAGCGCGGCGGACGTCGGCGCGGATCCGGCGCTCTGCGGGCTGGCGGGCTCGCCGACGCAGGTCATCCGCACGTTCGTGCCCCGGCACAGCGTCAGCGGCGAAATGCTGGACGGCGCGCCAGAGGACCAGGCCGCCGCCCTGCTGGAGCGGATTGCGGCCATAATGGCGGGAGTTGGGGCCGAAGCGGAGGCGGAAGCTGAGGCGGGAACGGGAGCTGAGGCTGCGGCCAGAGCGGAAGCCGGAGCGAGGGCTGGGGCTGAGGGCGGAGTTAGGGCTGAGACTGGAGCGGAGGCCGGAGCGAGGGCTGAGACTGAGACTGGAGCTGGTGCCGAAACTGCGGCCAGAGCTGGAGCGGGGGTGCGGGCGCTATGATAGAGATTAACGCGGGCAAATGCACGGGGTGCGGGCTGTGCGTGGGCGCGTGCCCGTTCAGCGCCATATACATGGCCGTAGCGGACGA
>JAISFK010000502.1 GCA_031263625.1 Clostridiales bacterium | reverse complement strand
GCCGCCGCCAGGCTCGTCAACATCAACACGGCGGACGAGGCAGAGCTTGCGACGCTGCCCGGCATCGGCAAGGCCACCGCCGGCAAGATCGTGGAGCACCGCGAAGCCCGCGGCGGCTTTTCGACGATAGAGGAGCTGATGGACATCAGCGGCATAAAAGAGGCGAAATTCAACGCGATCAAGGAGCTCATAACTGTCTAGCCGCCCGCGCGGCCGCGCCGCCGCATGCCGGGCGGCAGGCTGTTGCGACGGGGCCGGCCCGATAGTCTGAGCTACGGGAGCGGGCGGGGCGGCAGGCTGTTGCGGTGCGCCGCCACATGCCTCGTGCCGGGTTGCGGATGTTACGCACTCGCCGTGCGCAAGCTTGCGGCTATGGCCCGTCTGCGCCGTTGCGCCCCGCGCAACCAAATGCCGGGCGGCAGGCTGTTTTGGCGAGGCGCGGCCTATCGCTCGTCGGGCAGATCCACGCGGATGCGCTTGGCGTTGTACATCCATTTGGTCGAAAAATAGCTTACCGGCAGCATGGCAATCACGACAAAGCCTTGGAATCCGCTTGTTATAACGCCCTTGCCCGGCTGCTGGGCCAGCGTGTCGAGGTGCAGGAAGCCGCTTATCTGGCGGTCGAAGATGAAGAGCAGCAGCAGGAGCGCCGCGCTCGGGATCATGCCCTTGAGCCGCCCGTGCGCGCGTATGCCGCCGCCCAGGTCGCCGCCCATCGCGTTGACGACCAGCGCCCCGAACAGCGCGGGCAGAATATTGGAGGCGGCCGCGCTGACCGCCGGCAGCGCGAGGAACGGCTGGAGCGGCACGGCGAGCAGCACCCCGATCGACACGACGGCGATGGTGACAAACGATGCGATGCTGACGGCGATTGACGAAACGATGTCCGCGCCCTCGCTTCCGGGCTCCGTGTTCAGTATCTTCATGGCGTTGTTCGCGACGGGCAGCTTGAGGTTGATCACCTCTCCCGTTATCAGCGTGAGGTAGATGGAGCTACCCAGCACCGGCGTGTACGTGAGCACTTCAAAGAGCGTGGACGGCACGAAGATGAACAGGAGCGGGAGCGCCGACTGGATGATCTGCCGCAGGGACGACAGGCTGTCAAAATACAGCCCAATGACGGTCGGCATCCCGAGAAGGATCAGGATCGCGCCGGCCATTCCAGCGCGGCCGAGCCGGTGCATCGAGTCGATGTATTTCTCGCTCTCGGAATATGCGTCGTTTTTTTTCATGGCGAAACCCTCCTGCGGCGCGCAGCTATCCTGCGGCAGCCCGTTTTTTGCCGGCGGGGGCGTTTTTCGCCCGATCCGGCCGTGCCTTTTCCTTGCGCGCCAGCCGCCCGCCCCGCAAAGCGCGCGCACCCGCCCGTCGCCTGCTCGCTGTGCCAGCGACCAAGCCGCGCCAGCCCTTCCGCTTGCGCCAGCGGCAGGCCCCACAGCCAGCCCCGCCAAGTGCGCGCCCGCCCGTCGCGCCCGCTCGCACCCAGCCCGCCGCTGCTTGCTACTTGGGCACCAGCGCCCACAGCACGGGCGCGAGCACCCCGGACAGCATGCTGAGCGTCAGCGCGAATTCGTTGAGCCACTCCGCGCCCGTCTTCCTGATGACAAGCTTCAGCACGGCCATGGACGCCGCGCCGGCCGCGAACGCGAACAGCGCGATGGAAAGCCCCAGCACGATCGGCGCCGCGAAGACCAGCAGGATCGTCGCCATGTAGACGCTCCCCCGCAGGGCGTTCCAGCGCCGGTCGCGCTCGATGAGCCGGAAAGCGCCCTTCTGAATCTTCTTCGACAGCAGCGGGGCGAACACCATGCCGCCCATGATGCCTATGGCCATCACGTACATCGTGAGCACATACGCGCTGCCGCCCGCGCCCGCGATGTTGGCGACACCGTGCTCCTGCGCGACGCCCGCCGCGTTCAGCGCGACGTTCGCCGCCATGAGCTCGTATGCCGTGTTGCCGATCACGGACAGCCGCCACCATGAGAGGGGTATGCCCAGCACGGGCGCCAGCGTGAAAAAGCCCGCGAGCACCGCGACGGCGGGTATCAGGCTGTACACGGCGGAAGCTTTCGCCACCCTTTTCAGTTGATCCTGCGTGAACCCGATTTTCAAGGCGCGCTTCCATGACTTGCGCATGGTTATCGCTGCCAGCGCGGCGACATAGATGATTCCGACGATGACCGCGGCGTACACGAGCCCGTGGCTCGCGAGATCGAAATATCCCATATTGCGCACCGCATCCTTCCGGACATTGAGTGCAGGCGCCGGCCCCCTAGTCGTCCAGTCGTCTAATCGTCTAGCCGTCTAGTCGCCTGGTCGCCTGATTGCCTAGTTGATCAGCTGCCTGCTCGCGGCGATCCATATGGCGTTCGCCGTGTTTTGCGCCCCAAGCTTCGAGAAGATCATCTGGACGACCATTTTGACCGTGTTGGCTGAGATGTTGCGGTTGCTGGCGATTTCCGCTTTGGACAGGCCGTGGCACAGATCCGTCAGAATGTCCAGCTCCCTCTTTGTCAGAACGGATGCGCTGCCGCTGCCGTTGAGGCTGTTTTGGTTTTGGTATTCCAGTATCACCTGGCTGAGGTTTTTTGCGTAAGCCGACGACTTTCTGTTTATTTTTTCGAGCCACGCCTGCGGGATGGCGCAGTCGCGCTCTTTCATCGCCGCGGACGTCAGCGTCCGCATGTCCTTGCCCAGCTCGATGAAGGGCATGTCCAGCTCGTCCGAGCGCGAAATGGCATACGCGCTCTCAAGCGTGCGCAACGAGCCCTTCCTGTCGTCGATGTGGTACTGGCACACGGCCCGCAGCGCCGCGACCTCCAGCCTCCCGATCAGGAAAGCCTCCAGGCCGTACTGGGCGTCCTGCCCGTCCAGCGTCGCCAGCACCGCGTGGTATTTTTTCTCCACGAGGAAGCACTTCGCGCGCACGAGGTTTTCCAGCCCGTACAGCAGCGAGTTCAGGTCGCTTTTCTCAAAGCTGCTTTTCAGCCACCCGGCGACCTTGCCAATCTGCCGTATCTGCGCGTAAAACCAGCCCGTCACGATGTCGTTCAGCGTGTACCCGTTCAGGAACTGCTCGTTTTTCAGCTGGGCCTCCATCTCCCGGAGCAGCTGCCGCGTCTTGTCCGCGTTGCCCGAGTGCAGGCTGATCCTCAGCAGGAAGAAAAGCGCCCGGTTTTCAATCTGGAACTGCTCGGCCTGCCTGGCCTTGCTGACCGCCTGATAGGCGAGGCGCTCGGCCTTTTTGATCTCCGCCTTGAAGTACGCCGTCTCGCAGAACGACAGGTCAACCATGCCGTGCATCATGCCGTCCTTCGCCCTGATCGTGTTGTCCACGTAGCTGGCGAATATCTCGCTGGCCTGGTCGAGGCCGCCGTTCTGCGCGGGGTATCCGACCCTGCCCACATACGCGCTGACGCTCGCGCGCTCCCTCGGCCCCTTCGTCAGGCGGCCGCTGGCCTCGTAAAACCTGTAGCCGCTCTCGAAATAGAACGTGTAGTCCCGGACGTTTGAATACAGGGCGGTGTACAGGCCGATGAAGCCCAGATTGAAATAGCACTCCGACAGGAGCCAGCAGTTGATCCGCGTCGCCGGCAGCGACTCGCAGGCGTCGATGATCGCGCGCGCCTGGCTGGACGCCTCGTCGAAGCGCGCGAGCGACTGCAGGGCCTTGTTCTTGATGATGTGCAGCTCGGGGTTCTCCCAGAGCGCGGCCTCCGGTATCCTCCCCAACACGTCGAGCAGGAACTCCGCGACGTGGCTGGGCGTCATGCGGATCAGCGCGTAGGCGGCCGACGCGAGGCCCGCGTAGTCGCCGGCCCGCTCGTAGTACGCGACGGCGTCCGTCTTGCTGCCGTGCGCGTCGCACCAGGCGGCGGCCTTCTGGTACGTTTCGCGCTTCTCGGCGTCCGTGAGCAGGTCCTGCTTGCTTCGGAGGTATTCGAGGAACAGGTGGTGCACCCTGTAGGCGTCCGCGTAGGTGTCGTAGCGGATGAACGAGCTTATCCCGCATATCTCGTCCGCGAGCCGCTCGTCCCCGGCCAGCTCCCGCAGCAGTTCCAGCGGCAGGTGCTCGATCAGCGACAGCCTGATCAGGAGCTTCTGGAGGCGCGCGGAGGAAACCGAGAACACCTCTTTTTCGATCAGCCTGAAAATATTGAGCTTGACGGCGGCGAAGGCGTAGTCCTCGCGCGGCTCGCCGCTTTTGAGCGAGAGCGCGATGAGGTTCACCGCGAAAGCCCAGCCGCCGATGTCCGCGTATATTTTGGACACGGCCTTGGGGGGCAGCGTTATGCCGATCAGCCTGAAATACTGGGCGACCTCCTCTCTGTCGAAGCGCAGGTCGCTTTCGCCGATCTGGGCCGACAGGCCCTTTTCGCCCAGGGCGATGAGGTTGATGTCCGGCTCGGCCCTCGATATGAGGATCGCCGTGACGTTCGCGCAGCGGGCCGTGACGAAGCGCTCCACGAACTGGGATATGGCCTTCTCCCTCACGAGGTGGAAGTCGTCCAGCACGACGATGTATTTGCGCCTGGGCGTCAGCTCGGCCTTGATCGTGTCCAGGAACCGGGCGTGCTGCCGCTCCGTCTTGGGGAAGCCGGCCGAGGCCAGCTTTGCCGCGAGGCGCTTGTTGCCTAGGGATATGGCGTTCGTAAGGTTCGTCCAGAAGCGCTCAAGGAGATTGTCAAACTCCGACATCTGCATCCATATCTGCGACGACTTGTGCTCGCGCAGAAACTCGCTGACGGCGCACGTCTTCCCGTATCCCGCGCCGGCCACGACGAGAACCAGCGGCTGCTTCACCGCCGTGTCGAGCAGGCGCCGGATCTGGGGGCGGGGCAGGCCCGCGGCGCCGCCGAATGGCGCGGCGCTCTCGCCGCCGGCGGGGATGTCTGGCTGCAATAGGTATTGGCTCATGGCTATGACCATTCCTTTTCAAGTTTTGGCAAAAAACTTGGGCTTGGAAGCGCGCTCCCAAACCACGGCGGCCGCCTGTCCCGGACGGGGCTCTCACAGCCAGTCCCACGGCCGCGGCGCGGCCTGGACGTGACTAAATCGAATGGTTGCGTACACTAGTATGATTCTAGCACAATGCGGCAGGCGGTTGAAGCGCCGTCGCGCCGCAGAAGATGTACACAAGCGGCAAGGTGTACGCTAACTTGCAAATCCGGGAAATTGTTCGGCCATGCCGAAAATGGCGCCATCCCATCCTCCGCGCCAGCTTCCGCCACCTATTATTATCAGCTGCGCGGCAAATCGCAAAACATACCCGATCGGCTATTTTTTTTGCCGTTTTTTTTGCCAAAGCCCGTGGCTTGGGGGTACTGTCGCCAAAACTGTGGTAAACTATTAGTGGCGCCGACGCTGGCGCCGCCCGGCGGCGGGCAAGCGGCCGGCGGCCGGCGGCGGGGCGGTGCGGCTGGGCGCAAGCCAAAGAGCCGGGCGACCGACGTCCGACTTCCGGCGACTGGCGACCGACGACCGACGCTCGGCGACTAGCGACTGGCGGCGCGGCTGCCGCAAAAATTAAAACACAGGAGAGTGAAACGCTATGGGGATCGTGAAATTTGACTGTTCCGGGGCATCCGCGTTCATGGCGCGGGGGGAGCTGGACTGCCTGGAGCCATACGTGAGGCTCGCGCACGAAGCGCTGCACGGCGGCGCGGGCGCGGGCAGCGACTACACGGGCTGGGTGGAGCTGCCGCGCCGCCCCGACATGGACGAGCTCGCGCGGATCAAGGCCTGCGCGGCTAAGATCCGGGGGGACTCGGACGTTCTGGTCGTGATCGGGATCGGCGGATCCTATCTCGGCGCGCGCGCCCTGATCGACGCGCTGTCGCACAGCTTCTACCCGCTGCTGGACAGGGCCCGGCGCGGCGGGCCGATCGTGCTCTACGCCGGCAACAGCCTGAGCCCGGCGTATTTCGCGGATCTGCTCGAGTGCGTCGAGGGCAGGGAGCTGTCCGTCAACGTCGTGTCCAAGTCCGGCACGACGACCGAGCCCGCCGTGGCCTTTCGCTTTTTCAAGGAATACATGGAGCGCAGGTACGGCAGGGCCGGCGCGGCGAAGCGGATATACGCCACGACGGACAGGAGCAGGGGCGCGCTGAAGGGGCTCGCCGGCGCCGAGGGCTACGAAACCTTCGTCATCCCGGACGACATAGGGGGCCGCTATTCCGTGCTCACGGCGGTCGGGCTGCTGCCCATCGCGGCGGCCGGCATCGACGTGGACGCGCTGCTGGCGGGGGCGCGCGAGGCGTGCGAGGAATATAGGAACCCGGATCTCGCCGAAAACGGCAGCTATGCGTATGCGGCCGCGCGGAACGCGCTGTACCGCAAGGGCTACTCGACGGAGCTGCTCGTGGCCTACGAGCCGTGCCTGCGCTTTTTCGGCGAGTGGTGGAAGCAGCTGTACGGCGAGAGCGAGGGCAAGGACGGCAAGGGCCTGTTCCCGGCGTCCGCCGAGTTCACCGCGGACCTGCACTCGATGGGCCAGTACATCCAGGACGGGCGGCGCAACCTGTTTGAAACGGCGCTGTCTGCGGACGCGCCCCGGAAGAACGCCGTCGTCGCGCATGACGCGGACGACATCGACGGGCTGAACTTCCTCGCGGGGAAGGACCTGGACTACATAAACAAAATGGCCGCCAGGGGCACGCTGGAGGCCCACGTCGAGGGCGGCGCGCCGAACCTGTCCGTCCGCGTGCCGGCGCTCGACGCCGAAAGCATGGGCGCGGCGGTGTACTTTTTTGAAAAGGCGTGCGCCATAAGCGGCTACCTGCTGGGCGTGAACCCGTTCGACCAGCCCGGCGTCGAGCTGTACAAAAAGAACATGTTCAGGCTTCTGGGAAAGCCGGGGCATTAGTATGCTGACGAGCATTTGAATTTACCATAAACGCGAGTCAGTAATACTCGTTTCCTCTGTCCGACCGCAAATTGCGGTCGGAATCCCAATCGAACACGAGTATAATTTATAGGCATGATTTCGGCGCATAATTTCGGCAGAACTCGCCATGGAATTAATGATTAAAGGGGCTTTTCCATCCAGATTTATTTTGATATAATGAATCCAATGGGGCTACAAACTGACAGGATGGAATATGCCAAATGGTGCTTAACAGTCTTGGGCTCATCCCGCTTAGAGGGTGCGAAGCTTTTGTTGACAAAGTGGAGTATTATATCAAGTTTTGGCGGAATTACACGGGCAGCTACAAGATAAGCGTGAATTGCCCAAGGTTTTCCACAGGCGAGGCGAAGGGCCTGGTCGCGGAGTCCGTGCGCGGGAAGGACATCTTCCTGTTTGTGGATCCGTTCAACTACAGCATTACGTACAAAATGTACGGCGTGGTGAACAGGATGAGCCCGGACGACCATTTTCAGGACACGAAGCGCATTTTGTCCGCGATCGGCGGCCAGGCCAAGCGCATAACCGTGATCATGCCCATGCTTTACGAGGGCCGGCAGCACCGCAAGACGTTCCGGGAGTCGCTGGACTGCGCCTACTCGCTCCAGGAGCTGACGCGCATGGGCGTTTCAAACATCATCACGTTTGACGCGCACGACCCGAGGGTCCAGAACGCCATCCCGCTGTCTGGCTTCGACAACATGCAGGCGAAGTACCAGATGGTCAAGGCGCTGACGCGCCAGTATGGCGACGTGGAGTTCATGTCCAGCCGGACGGTGCTCATATCGCCCGACAACGGCGGCGTGGACAGGTGCCTGTCGTACTCGTCCGCGCTCAACCTGGACATCGGCATGTTCTACAAGCGGCGGGACGCGGTCGTCGTCATAGACGGCGCGAACCCCATAGAGGATCACAAGTACATCGGGCCGGACGTGGCGGGCAGGGACGCCATCGTCGTTGACGACATGGTGTCGTCGGGCGACTCGCTGCTCGACACGTTCCGGATTTTGCGGGGGCTGGGGGCAAAGAGGAATTTCGCGTTCGTCACGTTCGGGCTGTTCTGCAACGGCCTGAAGAAGTTCGACGACGCCTACGAGGCCGGCCTGTTCAACAGGCTGTTCGTGACGAACCTCATCTACAACCCCGACGAGCTGCAGTCGAAGGAGTGGGCCAGCATCGTCGATATGTCCAAGTACACGGCGTATGTCGTGGAGGCCATCAACCAGGACGCGTCCGTCGGCGCGATCATCGATCCGAACAAGAAGATAGGCGCGCTGCTCGCTAGCCGGAGAAGCGAAAGGGCCGCGCGGTGAGCCTGCGGAAGGGGATCGCCAGATACAAAAGCGAGTCGCCGCTGTCATACGCTCTCGGCGCGACCGTGGCCATAGAGCTGCTGGCGAGCAGGCCGGAGCTTGTCACCCGCGTCTTTTTCCATCCCGACTGCGAGCGGGGGAGCGGGAGCGGCCATGACAGGGCCATGGGCCTGTGCGCGCGGCACGGGATCGCGGCGGAGCGCGGCGACAAGGCTTTCAACGTCCTCTCCGGCAAGGAGAACTGCTACGTCATAGCCGAGTTCAAAAAGTT
>JAISFK010000434.1 GCA_031263625.1 Clostridiales bacterium | reverse complement strand
GCCTGCCGCATTAGCTCGTCGTGCCGGCCGCGCTGCACGATCTCGCCGTTCTCTATGACGAGGATCATGTCGGCCTTGCGGATCGTCGAAAGCCTGTGCGCTATGGCTATGATCGTCCTCGTCCCCGCCAGCTCGCCGATGGCCTGCTGGATCTGCGCCTCCGTTTCCACGTCCACCGAGGCGGTCGCCTCGTCGAGAATGAGCACCGGCGCGTTCCTCAAAACCGCCCGCGCGATGGCGATGCGCTGCTTCTGCCCGCCGGACAGCTTCACGCCGCGCTCGCCGACCTGCGTGGCGTAGCCGTCGGGCATCTCCATGATGCTGTCGTGGATCCTGGCCGTCCTGGCCGCCGCGACGATGTCGTCGCGCCCGGCGCCCTGGTTGGCGTACCCGATGTTTTCCTCGATGGTGCCCGTGAACAGGAACGTGTCCTGCAGCACCATCGAGATCTGCGCCCGCAGGCTGTCCAGCGTGAACTCCCTCAAGTCGCGGCCGTCTATGCGGATGGCGCCGCTGTCCGGCTCGTAAAACCGCGCCGCCAGCTGTATGGCCGTCGTCTTGCCCACGCCCGTCGGCCCGACGAGCGCTATCATCTGCCCCGGCCTCGCGACGAACGACACGTTTTTCAGCACGGGCGCCGCCGGGTCGTAGGCGAAGCAGACGCCGTCGAACTCGATTTCGCCCCCCGCGGCGGGCAGCGGCTTCGCGCCGGGCAGGTCCACGATGCCGGAGGGCGTGTCCAGAATCTCCAGCACGCGCTCCGCGCCCGCGAGCGCCTGCGAAAAATCCTCGACGAGCCGGGCCGCGTTCGTGATCGGCGTGTAGAACATGGACAGGTAGAGCATGAAGCCGACGAGATCCGCGATGTCCAGCTGCTGCCGGAACGCCAGGAGCCCGCCGAAGCCCACGACGATGACGGTGCCGAGCGACGTCAGGAACTCGACGCCCGGATGGAACACCGCGCTGATGTTGAGCGCCGTCAGCATGTTGCGCGTCACGGCCGAAAGCCGCTCCGTCACGTTGCCGGACTCGCGCCGCTGCTGGCCGAACGCCTGGATTTCCATTATGCCGTTGAAGTTGTCGTGCAGCCGCGAGTTCAAATCCGCGACGGAGCGCTGCATGGCCCGGAACTTGGGCTGGACGCGGTGCGTGAAGAACCAGCCGGACAGCAGTATGAACGGGATAGGCAGGCACGTGAGCACGGCGAGCCGCGCGTTGATGGTCAGCAGAATGGCGGTGACGCCCGCGATCGTGATGGCGTTCGTCGCCATCTCCGGGATGATGTGCGCGTAAAGCAGCTCGAACGTCGCGGTATCGTTCGTCACGCGGCTCATGAGGTCGCCCGTCTGGCGGTTGTGGAAGAAGCCCATCGAAAACGACTGGATGTGGTCGTACACGCGCTGGCGCAGCTCCTGCACCAAGTGCCACGCGGCGTCGTGCGCCTTGTAGTTGCTGAGGTAGCGGAACAGGATGCGCAACAGGTAGAGCCCGAGCAGCATGAGCGTCAGGTTGCGGATTTGCCCCATGGAGCCAGGGGCCATGCCGGCCTCCACGAGGCGCGTCATGCTCGTGAGTATCTGCGGCGCGGCCAGGTTTATGGCCGTGAGCGCGAGCGTGCTCGCCATCGCCACCGCCAGCAGGAGCATGTGGCTTTTGGCTTCTTTCGCTATGCGAAGCATCAGTTTCAAATCGAGAGCCTCCAATTTTTGTCTGCGGCCGCCCCGGCGACAGGCAGGCAGGCGAGCGGGCGAGCGGATGGGCGGACGCTCGCGCGGCAGTGCCGGCGGCCCGCGCGAGGCGCCGCGCAACGGCGCTAAAATGGCGCTAAAATGGTGCCATGCGGCCGGCGCAGCGGCGGCGCGGCAAAAAACGCCGCGAATCGCCCCGAAACGGCGCCAAATGGCGCCGAACAGCCGTCCGACAGCGCTATGCGCCAAGGCAGCCGCCGCGAGTCGCCGCGAACAAGCGCTAAATGGCGCCGAACAGCCGCCCAGCGGCGCTATATGCGCCAACGGCCGCCGCGAAACCGCCGCGAACAAGCGCTAAATGCCGCGAAACCGCCGCGAAATGGAGGCCCTGTGAATCAGTATCTGCGCAGCCGCTTCTTGACGACGACCTTGTTGCCCTTCGAGTTGACCATAAAGTCGTCGCACAGGTTTCTCACAATTTGGATGCCCCTGCCCGTTTCCTCTATGCCAAACAGCGCGTCAAGCGCCGCCTGCGCCTCCTCGTCGGTCGGGGCTCCCCCGTCCGGCTGCGAGGCGCCCGAACTGCCGCCTGCCAAGGCGCCCCCGCCCGGCTCGCCGGCGCCCGATTCGCCGCCGCCCGCCTGCGAGGCATCCGTCTGCGGCGCGCCTGCCGGCGGTGCGCCTGATTGCGCGGCGCCTGTCTGCTGGCTGCCTGCCTGCGGCGCGCCTAGTTGCGCATCCGTCTGCGGCGCGCCAGCCTGCTGGACGCCCGCCTGCGCGGCGTCCGCGCCCGCGCTGATAAAGCTGCCGAAGCTGCCGTAGTCGCTAAAATCGTCGCGCTCTATGAACGACGTGTCGTAGCCCTCGCCCTCGTCCTCCACAACCAGCAAAGCGTATTTGTCGGCAGTCAAATCGGCGATCACGTTGATGTGCTTGCCCTCGTCCTCTTTGCTGCCATGCTTGATGGCGTTTATGAGCAGCTCGTTCAAAATCACTTTCAGCTCTGTGTACGTGGCTTCGCTCATATCGCCGAACACGGCCTCGTAGTATGCCAAAACATCGCTGACCGTGTTGCGCAGGTTCTTTATGCTGGCTTGTATTCTGCGGATAAAAAAGCTTTGGGCCTGCAACAACAAAACCCTCCCTAAAAAGTATATACAAGTATCTGGCAAGATTTGTATGCTATATTATGAACATCGTTAATAAATATTACCACTGAATCCACAGCGGCAAACAAAATCCGCTCGCGCCCAGCTCATTTCCCGTTCAAGTCCCGTTCAAGTCCCGTCCAAGTCCTGTTCAAGCACTGTTCAAGTCTCGTCCAAGACCCGCGCATTTCCCGCCAGCCTTTCAGCGCGATTCCCGCCTGTCCCGCGCGCGCCGCTCCCCCGCTGCGTCCCGTTGTCCCCCGCTTTCGCCCGCCCCGCCTACTTCTCGAGGATTATGCGAAATTTTTTGATAATCTTCTTTTCGAGCCGCGATATGTACATCTGCGAAACATTCATGACCGCCGCGATCTCCTTCTGCGTCATGTCGTTCATGTATCTGAGGTTGATGAACTCGCGCTCGGAGTCGTTGAACTTCGACATGCTCTTCTCGATGAAGTCCCTGTTCTCTATCTTCTCGAACTCAAAATCGTCCTCGCCTATCGTCTCGTGAAGCTCAAGGTTGTCGTCCGAGTAGGCGTTCTGCTCGAACGACTGTATGTTGTACACATTCCATGACTCGATGATTTCCAGCACGCTTTCCTCGCTGATTTTGAGATACTCCGCTATGTCGGACACCATGGGCGTGCGGCTGAGGGACTGCGACAGGTATTCCTTTGCCTGGTTGACCTTTTGGTAGATCTCGTAAATGCGCCTGGGAATCCTGATCGTCGAGCCCTTGTCCCGGAAGTACCGCTTGATCTCGCCCACGATCGTCGGCGTCGCGAAGCTCACGAACTTGACCCCCTTTGTCAGGTCGAAGCGCTCAACCGCCTTTATCAGGGCTATGCACGCGATTTGGTACAGATCCTCGTATTCGACGCCGCGGTTGACGAACTTCCTCGTTATTATGTCAATCAGGTACATGTACCGGGAAACGATTTTGTTCCTTACCTCGGTGCTCCTGGTGTCCCTGTACAGATTGAACAGCCTCTCTTCCTCCGACGCGAACGCTTCTCGATCCTGCTGATTCTTCCGGCTCACTATGTTGCTTGCATCCATATTGGCCTCCATGTGCCCTGTATCCGCCTGCATACGCAGCGCTGCCCCCCCCTCCTGCGCCGCGCCCGCGCCCCGGCTTGCGGCACATGCGGCCCCTCTTCGCCTGCCGCCCGCCGCTCAGGCGGCGCCACAGCCGGCGGCTACTCGTTTTCCAAATATTTTCTCATCGACACGACGCAGCCGGCTTCCGGGTTCAAGTCAAACTCGTCCATGAGCACGCTGATCAGCGACAGGCCGAGCGCGGAATCGTCCTCCATGTCGCTCTCAAAGGCGGCAAGCTCCGGCCCGTCGGGCGCGCCCACGCGAAAATTCAGGGTCAGGTCCCGCTTGGAAAGAAGAAATTCTATCTTGCAGTCCGGCGGCTCCGCGCCGAACTCCCCGCCGCCGGGGCGGCGCCCGTCCAGCCCCGCCGCGTCGCCGATCAGGCGGTTGCACACCTCGGACAGCGCCACCTTGATGTCCTCGATCGTGTCAAAGTCAAAGCCGGCCCTGTTTGCGACGCCGGACAGCGTCAGCCTCGCGATGCTGACAAATTCCGCCCGCAGCGGAATGACAAGCTCCATGCGCGTACCATCCATCAAGATCACCTCACTTCGCTTCGCTGTGCGCGACTTCGCCGCGCTTTATCGCAAACAGCAGATCCAGCTTTGTTATCAGGAACAGCTTGAGAATACTCTCTTTCAGATTTACAATCGTTATCTGCCTGTCGATCAGCTTCACTTTCTTGAGGACGGCCACGAACACGCCCAGCCCCGTGCTGTCGATGTAGTTGAGATTGCGGCAGTCCAGCACCAGATCCTTGCCCGATTGATCGACGCACTGGTAGAGCTTGTCCTTTAGCTCCTGGCAGGTGTAGATGTCAACCTCGCCGCCAATTTCAATCTGCACTGCGCTTTCTTCTTCTTTCTCTTTTATCGTCAATCCGGAAGACATCGCAACCTCCTTAAATTGATTAGCGCGAATTTGCCATCGCGGCCGCGCGGCTTTCGCGCTGGCCAGCCGCCGGCGCCGTTGCCCCGCCGCCGAAGTCGCCCAAATCGCCGCCTCGGCCGCATCAGCCGCACTAGTCGCCCAATTTGCCCTAGTCGCCCTAGCTGCCGCCTGAGCCGGCGGTTCGCGCTGCGCCCGCGCATCCCATGGCATCCATTATACCACAAACTGCGGCAAAGATCATGGGATCAAAATTTTCCGTCGGAGGCCGCGCCGCCCGCCGCCCCCGCCGCCCCGCGCCGAAAGTGCCCGAAAGTGCCGAAAGTGCCCGAAAGTGCCGAAAGTGCTCGAAAGTGCCGAAAGCCGCCGCGCCGAAAAAAAGCCGCCGCGCCGAAACTTCGCCCGAAACTTCGCCGCCTCTCATCGCGGCTTCATTGTCGGGAACAGTATGACGTCGCGTATCGAGTACGAGTTCGTCAGCAGCATGACAAGCCTGTCGATCCCCAGGCCGAGCCCGCCGGCCGGGGGCATCCCGTATTCCATCGCGGTGACGAAGTCCTCGTCGAACATGCTGGCCTCCTCGTCGCCCGCGTCGCGCTTCCGCACCTGGTCCATAAGGCGCTCGCGCTGGTCAATCGGGTCGTTCAGCTCCGTGTACGCATTGGCGTATTCGCGCCCGGCAATGAACAGCTCGAAGCGCTCCGTGAGGTCGGGCCGGCCGGGCTTGCGCTTCGTCAGCGGCGATATCTCCACGGGATAGTCGCATATGAACGTCGGCTGGACGAGCGCCCCCTCCACGCACTCCTCGAAGACGGCGTTCATGACCTCGCCGCCCGTCATGCCGTCTTTGAGCGGCAGGCTCTGCTTGCTCTCTCGCGCGTATGCCCTCGCGGCCGCGAGCGCCTCGCCGCCGTCCCGCATGGCGGCGGCGTCAAAATCGAGCCCCGTGCGGGCCCGCACGGCCTCGGCCATGGTCATGCGCTTCCACGGCGGCGCCAGCTCGATCTCCGCGCCCAGGTACGATATCCGCGTCCCGCCCAGCGCGTCGCGCGCGACGGACGAGGCCAGATCCTCCATGAGCGCCATCATGCCGTTGTAGTCCGTGTACGCCTGGTACAGTTCCAGCATCGTGAACTCCGGGTTGTGCTTGACGGACATGCCCTCGTTGCGGAACATGCGCCCCATCTCGTAGACCCGCTCAAGGCCGCCGACGATGAGCCTTTTCAAGTACAGCTCCGGCGCGATGCGCAGGTACAGATCCATGTCCAGCGCGTTGTGGTGCGTGACGAACGGGCGGGCGGCGGCGCCGCCGGCGATGGGGTGCAGGAGCGGCGTGTCAACCTCCAGGAAGCCCCGGCCGTCCAGAAACTGCCGTATCGACTTTATGATGCGGCTCCGCGCTATGAACGTGTCGCGGACGCCGCTGTTGACGATCAGGTCCACGTAGCGCTGCCTGTAGCGCAGGTCGGGGTCCTTGAGGCCGTGAAACTTCTCCGGCAGCGGCAGCAGCGACTTCGCGAGCAGCGCGACGGAGGCGGCGCGGACGGATATCTCGCCCTTGTGCGTCTTGAACACGGCCCCCTTGGCGCCAACGATGTCGCCGATGTCGTATTTTTTGTACGCCTCGTATGCCTCCTGGCCCAGCTCGTCGGCCCTGGCGTAGAGCTGAATTTTGCCGTCGCGGTCCTGTATGTCGCAGAAGCTGGCCTTGCCCATGTTGCGCTTGGTCAGGATCCTGCCCGCGACGCTGACGGCCTGCCCGTCGAGCTCGCCGAAGCGGGACACGATCTCCGCCGAGCCGTGCGTCTTGCCATACGCGACGGCGCGGAACGGGTCGCTGCCCGCCGCCTGCAGCTCCCTCAGCTTTTCCCTCCGGGCCGCCAGCAGCTCGCTGAGCTGGGCGTCCGTCATGTCGGGCGCAGGCACGGCTGCCGCGGCCGCAGCGGTTGCGGATGCGACGCCAGTTGCGGAGGTTGCGGTTGTGGAGGATGCGCTTGCGGGGGTTGCGCTTGCGGCCGCGTCGGTTGCGCCAGTTGCTGGGGTTGCGGAGGATGCGCCAGCAGTTGCATCCGCGGATGCGGCCGCGCCCGTCGCGGGGGTTGCGGCTGCCGCGCCCGCAGCAGCGCCCTCATCCGGCTGGCGTTCGTTTGTCTTTGTCATGACCGTTCCTTTTATATAGTTATATGATTGCGTAATTGCATAGTTGCGCAGTTGCATAGTCGCGCAGTTTTTGCTTTGCTTATTTCGTTATCTCGAGGATCTTGAACTTCAGCGCGCCGTTCGGCGCCTGCACGTCCACAATCTGCCCGGCCTCTTTCCCCACGAGCGCGCCGCCGACGGGCGACTCGTTGGAAATCTTGTTCTCGTCGGGGTTGGCCTCGGTCGAGCCGACAATGTGAAATTCCATCTCGTCGTTGAACTCCATGTCCAAAATCCTGACCTTGCAGCCTATGCTGACCTTCTCCGTCGAAACGTCGTCCTCGTCGATGATCCTCGCGTTTTTGAGCGTGTTTTCAAGCTGCAGGATGCGCGACTCCACCTGCGCCTGCTCGATTCGGGCCTCGTCGTATTCGGAATTTTCCGAAATGTCGCCGAAGGACTTGGCCTGCTTCATGCGCTCGGCCACCTCGCGGCGCTTTTCCCCGCGAAAGTATTCCAGGTCGCTTTCAAGCTTTTTCAGGCCCTCGTAAGTCAGCACGACTTCCTTTTCGGCGCCGCTGGCGCTGCTTTTCCCATTACCGTTACTCATTGCGTATGCTGCTCCTTGTTTGTTAATCAAAACATTATAACGCATGCACGGCGCGCTGGTCAATATCCGTTTTGGCCGGGGCCGGCCAAGGATAGTGCAACCGAAAAATTCCATAAACTCCATAGTCTTTATAAGATTCCATGAAATTCCATATGGTTTTGAAATTCCACTTTACAATACACATGTACACGTGTATAATAATAGCAGTTGGGTGCCCTTGCGGGCTCACCACAAAGCGATTATTGTTTTGCAATAACCGTCCTGCTGTGAACAGGGCGGTTACTTTTTGCTATTTTGCAAATACTCAAGCAACGCTATAATAGCCATCGCAAGTGCAATTATCAAAGATAATCGCTCGTATTCGCTCATAGGCCTCACCCCCTTTCAGGGATGCGGCAAGCCCGCGCCTGCACCAACTGCTTGGTAAATTATACCATAAGTGCGTATGGGGCGCAACTTATTTTTTTGTGCGACAGACCATGCCAAAGCATGCCTAGGCGCTTAGGCGTGTCGAGGCGCGCCTATTCCGCCGCTACGGCAGTGCTATTCCTTGCAGGCGAGCTCCCGCTCGTACCACTTCGCCTGCGCCGCCCACATGTCGGCGTATTTGCTGGGGCGGCCCAGCAATTCTTCATGCGTCCCCGCGTCCGCAATCCGCCCGCCGTCCATCACAATGATGCGGCTCGCCAGCTTTGCGGAGCCGAGGCGGTGCGTCACCAGCACCGTGCACTTGCCAGCGGCCAGCCTCTGAAACTGCGTGTGTATTCTGCTTAATATCTTCTATGATTTTATCAAAAACCTGTTCCCGTTCGGTAGACGTATCATAAATCGTAAAACCGTATTTCACTAAATGGTCAGCCATAAATTGATTGGATGGGATGAAATCTTTAATGATTAACTCCCTTAGCTCATTATCATCAAAGCCATGTGTCCATTCGTATTCCGTATCGTATTTCCTTAAATCATGGAAAAATTCATCAGTCGTTTTTTTATTTTGCACCAGTCCTATAAGGATAAAATTGTCCTTTAATTCTTCTATCCCATATGTTTTCAAAACAGACGAAATCTTCTCAAAGTCGAAATGCCCGCCTTCAATCACAAACTTATTTCCTTTTACAGCGTGCGCTCGTAGGTTTAAGTCATCTGCAAAGCCGTGATCGGATGAAAGCATACCAAGATAATGACCAAGAAACGGTGCTATATTAGCTGTAGCTTTTTCATAATCCCAAGCAATTCTAATATCTAACTGCGGATATGCCTTTCCAAACGCAGTCATAAGTTTATCGAGATTGATGACAAAGTAATTCAGTTCTTCATTTATTTTTCGCGCTAATGTTGTTTTACCGTTCCGACCTGCACCTGCGATGATTATGTTTTTCATACTATGTCCACTTCGCCATTATTTATCCATTTTCAAAGCCTTATTATTTATCCTCGCTTGCATCATCAGCTTGCGCTATTTTCAAAATATATTCCGCTGTTTCTTCTGCTTCCATATTTGTATTATCTACAACGATAACTCTGTCATCAAAATTCAAACTGTCATAAAAATGCTTTATCCAATCATCCGGTGTGATGCTTGCATGGCAAGTTCTTGTTTGACAACGTTCCACGGCTGTCTGATATTCCGGTTTCAAAAGGAAAAACTTATAATTCAAATTACGTTCTTCAAATATATCTATGTATTTATTCAAATCCTCCGGCAAAACCACATGGGATACAACGATGTCTTTGCCGAACAAAGATAAAACATCTATTTCACAAACGATTTCGTCAGTCAGTTCGTCCCATTCATATTGTTTGTCCCTTTTTTATGCCTTACCACTTGGATTGCACAATCGCCGTCAATAGCGAGAAAACCTTTTTAAGAAAGGATTTCTGCAATGGTGGATTTGCCGCTGCCGGAAGTACCGTTTATGACGATTATATTTCCACCGTTGGATTTATGCATGATGCCGACTTCCGTTCCGCATTGCTTACAGATGGGCAGAATAGGCGAAATGCTAAGATTTTGTTTCCGCAAACTTTCGTTGTAAGTTTCAATTTCATTTACGGCACGTTCTCCGCAATTCGGGCATTTTATCATTCTACACCCTCCTGAGTTGCTTTACTAATAACGCCAAGAATGAAATTCCGTCTTTGAATCGGTGCAAAGAACGCGGTCGCCATTCACTTCTTCAACGAGCCGCATTTTCAATTTCCCGCATTCATCAGCTATGTCCTTGTTGTTGAGCAGGGCGTTTCTGAAATATAGTCTGACGGCGGTTTTCTTCGCTATCATTCTTCCTTATCCGCCTTTTTAACATATTTTCCACTCTTAATCCGGGCATCGACGGGTTTTTCTGCGTCGGCAGGAATCAACCACCTGTCACCGACAAATATCGCATTCGGAACGCGTCCCTCCGAGCATAGCGTCGTAGTTCTTCGTCTGCTAAGTTCCCATTTTTTTGCCGCTTCTGATGTGGAAATATATTCGCTCACGAAACCACCGACCCTCCCGTGCAGAATATAATTATTATAATCCTTACAAGGAATAATGTCAATTGGCAATGTTGTAAAAAACGCCCTTTGAACCATAAAAAAGCTAAAAAGCAAAGGGCGTTTTTATAAAATTATTATCGTGACTATTCTTGCGACCGTGGCTTCCGTTGCGGCGGCGCGTTTAATTCACGGACAATTTGCTCCGCGTCCAACCTTGCATTTCCCACCGCTGTAAATTCCGTTTCTACCGTCTTGTATTCGCGGGAGGCTTTGGAGCGTTCGGCTGGTAATTTCGCTTTTCCCTCTTTCCAATCTTTTATTGAAAAATCGGTGCTGATATACATCACAACGACGCGGAGGCTTTTTTCCAGTTCCAAGTGGAAGGGCGCCAAAAAGGCGAGTTCAAGCTAATCTATGCCCTGACACTCAGAAAAGCCGCCGCAATGCTGGCTGATTGCATGAGTGGCAAGGAATTGGCGTGGGAACGAAAAAACTACCGACAAAAACATTTTTGCGCCGAGTATGAGCGTGTGCTTTTGGAATTTGAAGACCATATCTCTCCGACGCTCTCGCAGGGATCTGTCGAGAATGTGCTGATAACGGCGCGGTAATTCCTTGTGTGCTTGGAAAACGCCGGCTTGCGGAATTTTAGCAAACTATGATGACTTTATCAATCCCGCGTCCTTGCAGGTATTCGATTACCAGTCTGTTATACTCGTGTTCGATTGGGATTCCGACCGCAATTTGCGGTCGGACAGATGAAACGAGTATTACTGACTTGCGTTTATGGTAAATTCAAATGCTCGTCAGTATATCTGAGTTTCGCGGCGGCGTTCTGAACGGCTCGCATTTTTTTGCTCCGATGTGGTGGGCGGTCTGGCTTTTGGTGTGACGGGCATTGGGTAAGCGTCGCCGGTCAGATGGAGAACCGCGACAACGAAGCTATAGCCGTTGATTTTGACAAGCACAAATGAAGCGGGGGGGCGGCGTTGCCTAAACGCACCGATCCAGCGGTGTTTCAAAACAGGGGCGCGGGGGGTATAATGTGATCGTATCGCAATGAAAGGCGGCGCCTTTTGGTGCCAAAAGCGTGAAAGGGAATGGTTTTGGGCATGGCGGGTTCCATCGGCTTTGATTTTGGCGCGGGCACAGGCTCCCGCCGCGCTACTGGCGCCCATGGGCGCGACGGCGCGGGCGGCATGGGTGTGCGCGGTGTTAGCGGCGCGGGTAGTTGCGGTGCCGCAGGCGGCGCAGGCGACTGTGGCGTTGCGGGTGGCGTAGGTAACCGTGGCGCTGCAGGCGGCGCGGGCAACTGGGGCGGCCCAGACGGCGCCGGCGGCAATAGCAACGGCAAGCGCGGCGGCGCTGGCGCCCCAAGCGGCCCAGACGGCGGCAAGCGCGAAGGCGCTCCAAGCGCGGCAGGCGACGGCAAGCATGGCGGCGCTGGCGGCAACGGCGACGGCGACGGCGACGGCGGCATACGCGAGTTTCTTTTGAGGCGGACCCTGCTGTGCGACGGCGCGTTCGGGACATACTATGACACGCTGCTGCAGGGCGCCGGCACTGGCACTGCCACTGGCGCTGGCGTCGGCATTGGCGCCGGCGCCGGCGAGCCGGTGGAGCTGGCGAACATAAGAAACGGCGCGCTCGTCAGGCGGATCCACGCGGAATACATCGAAAGCGGCGCGGGCATGATCCGAACGAACACGTTCGGCGCGAACGAGCCCAATCTCAGGTGCGGCAGGGAGCGCCTGCGCGAGATCGTCGC
>JAISFK010000432.1 GCA_031263625.1 Clostridiales bacterium | reverse complement strand
ACCCGGACGCCCAGGACATTGACCTGGACGGCAGCTACGCCAATATGGCCAAGCGCGCGCGGATGCTGCTGGACGCCGGCGTGGACCAGTTCGGCGGGCTCAACACGACGGCGCCGATCATAAAAGCTTACGAGAACGCCAGCACGGCCGACCAGGCCATTCTGCTGGATCAGATGAGGGATTCGGCGTACCGGCTGCTGAAGAACATCTTCCGCACCGGCCTCTTTGAGAACCCCTATCTGGACGCGGCGCAGACGAAGGCCACGGCGGGCAATGATGAATTCAGAAAAGCCGGCTACGACGCGCAGCTCAAATCCATGGTGCTGGTCAAGAACGAAGACAATCTGCTGCCCCTGCGGAGCGGCCTGAAAGTCTACGTCCCCGGCAACGCCGAAGAGCCCCTCGCCGAGGAGACGCTGGACCTGCTCAAGACCCGCTTTAGCGCCGAAAACGTCATCACTGACGCGGCGTCGGCGGCGGGCGCCGATGTGGCGCTGGTGTTCATGAATTCCATCACGTCCGGCGGCGGCTCGCGCGACATGGTAACGCACACCAATTCTTACACGCCTGTCAATTTGGACTTCAAGGATTACACGGCCTCGGCCGCCAGGGCTACGAGCGTGGCCGGCGAGCCTATTCGGGACGGGAGCGGCGCGGTCACGGGCATCTTCAACCGCAGCTACAAGGATAAGACAACGGTTGCCTATGACGGCATCGGCGGCGGCTTCTTCGGCGGCGGCGCGCCCGACATCGCCGGGTCCGCGGCGGGCCAGCTTGAGCGCCTGGCGGCGGCCAAAGCGTCCGGCAAGCCGGTGGTGGTGGTGTTCGACGTGTCGAACCCGTCGGTTCTCACGGAGATAGAGCCCTCCGCCGACGCGATTTTGGTTACATTCCAGCCGCAGCGCTCGGCGGTTCTGGACATGCTGGCGGGTTCCACCAGCTACACGGGGGCAGCGCAGGCAATTCGCCCCACGGGCATGCTGCCGATGCAGTTCCCGAAGGACATGAACGAGGTGGAGCAGCAGTACGAGGACGTGCCCCGCGACATGATTCCCTACAGGGATTCCGCGGGCAACGACTACGATTTCGGCTTCGGCCTCAGTTGGACGACGGACGCCTTGCACGCCAGCGTGCGGGTGGACGCAAGCGTCAATTTGGCATACGCCGAATTTGTGCTCCAGAATCAGATCCCGATGACGGCGCCGATCAACAAGGGCTCGTCATCCAGCAATTACAGCATCGAAAAGAGGATACAGGTCACCTTTGACTACGGCTACAAAGAGGACGCGGCTGACAAAGCCAACAAGCGCCTGATCAAAGTGGTGAACAGCGGCGCGGCGGTTTCGGCCGAGGCGCCGGCGCGTCCGGGCTGCACCTTCACTGGCTGGACGCTCGGCGGCGTCGCGTACAATTTCAGCGCGCCCGTGACCGAGGACATCACGCTGGTTGCGAGCTGGCTGGAAAAACCGGCGTCTCCGACGCTTACGTTCAGCGCCGGCGGCGGGGGCGGCTTCGGCGGCCCCGCGGGCCCATCGGTGACGCTGAACCATCCGGGCATTCCGCAAATGGGGGCGACGCAGGCGGACTGCGACCGCGTGGCCTTCTTCTACACGACGGACGGCAGCGACCCGACGACGAGCCCCACCGCCACGGAGGTCCACGCGACGATTATGACGTGGGGGACGTTCGGCTTTGTGATCTCCCCGACCGTATCGACGCCCAGCCCCGTGATCGTCAAGGCCGCCGTCAAGATAGACGGCGAGTTCAGCGAGGTCGCCTCCATTGCCGCGGTGGCGCTGTCGCTGGCCGCCTCGGAGGATTCGGGCGTCCGCGACGCGGGCGCGTATCCGCTGGCGGCGCGCTTCACCCTGAGCAACACCGCTTACAACGGCAGCGTGACCGGCGCCTGGTACGCGGTTGAGTCCCGGACTGCGCGGGACGGCGCCCTGCTCGACAGTTCCCAGACGATATCCGCCGCCGGCGCGACGCCGTATACGATCGGCGAAACCGTCGCCGTGCCGCGGCCGGCCGCGGGCCAGGCGACGGTCGTGCAGGTGCTGGCGCGGGCGACCGTGCTGGGCGAGGCGGTTGAGCTGAAGGCGCTCTATTACTACACCGCCATTGACGGCCTTGTCAAACTGACGGCGACAAACGCGCCTCAAGTTGTGGAAAAGATGCTCCTTTCGGACAAGATTTCGCTGCTCTCCGGCGTCGGCACGGCTGCCGGCGGTCTTGCCAACACCGGCGTGGCCGGCGCGACGCTGCCGCTTCCGGCCTATGGCATACCCTCCATCGCCCTGTCCGACGGGCCTACGGGCGTCCGCATGGGCAGCAACGCCACCGTCTGGACGAACCCCACCGGCATCTCCGCCACATGGAACGTGGAGACGGCCGCGGCCATCGCCCAGCGCGTCGGCGCGGAGGCGAAGGCTTACGGCGTGGACTACATGCTCGGGCCGGCGCTGAACATCCAGAGGAACCCGCTGGGCGGGCGCGACTTTGAGTACTATTCCGAAGACCCTGTCCTCTCCGGCACGACAGCCGGCTACTACACGGCCGCCCTCCAGAGCGAGGGGGTGGGCGCCACGCTGAAGCATTACGCGCTGAACAATCAGGAGGACGAGCGCATGGGCGGCGTCGGCCTGGCGTCCGAGCGCGCCCTGCGCGAGATCTACCTGCGCGGGTTTGAGATCGCCACGGACATCGGAAAGCCCTGGTCCGTCATGAGCTCCTACAACAGGCCCAACGGGAAGTACGCGTCGGCCAACACCTGGCTGCTGACCGACGTCCTGCGCGGCGACTGGGGCTTTGACGGCTTCGTGATGACCGACTGGGGCGGCGCCCACGACGTGCCGCAGGATAACTGGGTGGAGGCGCAGAACGACCTGGCCATGCCCAGCGGCAATCTCACGCAGGTGACAAGCTGGGTCTACGACGGCACGACGGCTCTGACGTTCGCGCAAAAGGTCGCGCTGATCGACCGCAACGTCACGAATATCCTGAACGCCATCGTCAAATCCAACACCTTTAAGGGCCTGTACGCCAGCATGACGCCTGCGGACGTCGCCAGTCTCTCAGGCAACTTCAAGAATACCGCGCTCTACGAGGAGTCCAGGGCGGTGAACCGGGCGACGGCGGCCGAAGCGATGGTCCTGCTGAAGAACGAGGGGGGAACGCTCCCGCTTCCGGCTGGGAAGAGCGTCGCGATTGTGAACGTTTCCGAGCTTGGGGGCGGCGGAATGTTTGGCGGCCTCAGCAATACCTCCTACAACGACTTTGTCGTCGAGGGCGGCGGCAGCGCGGCGGTGACATTTGATCCCAGCTACACGGTGGACATCAAGACCGGCTTTGAAAACGCCGGCTACACCGTGCGCTCCGAAACCATCAGGGCCAATGCGGCGATCACGGCCGCGGAGGCCGCGCAGTACGCCGGCGCGGCGGATTACGGCGTGTTCCTGATCTCCCGCCCGTCTTCCGAGGGCGCGGACAACACGAGGGAATCCTTTGACCTGTCCGCGGCGGAAACGGCTTCCTATGAAGCCCTTGCCGGCGCGTTCCACGGCGCCGGCAAGAAAGTGATCGTTTTGATCAACGCCGGCGCGGCCATCAACGTTTCGGCTTTCAAGGAGAGCGCCGACGCGATTCTGGACATCTGGCTGCCGGGCACCGAGGGCGGAAACGCCGCGCTGGATGTGCTGACCGGAAAGGTCAACCCCTCCGGCAAGCTGACCCAGACGTTCCCCCTGACGTACAACGACAGCCCGTCGATCGCCATGGCCAAAGCGGGGCACGAGGGCCAGACATGGTCCTCCAACCCTGAGTATTATGACGAAGGCGTCTACGTGGGCTACCGGTACTTCGACACGTTCGGCAAGTCGGACCGCGTCGCGTACCCCTTCGGCCACGGCCTGTCGTACACGGCTTACGCGTATAGCAATCTCAGAGTCAGCAGCAGCTACTTTGCGCCCGGCGACGACAGCGCGACGGTCACGGTTTCAGTGGACGTCGCCAACACGGGATCCGCAGCGGGTTCAGAGGTCGTCCAGCTCTACCTGGGCGCGAATACTTACAAGGCCGAAGGCAGGCCGGTCAAAGAACTCAAGCATTACGCCAAGGTCGCGCTGAACCCCGGCGAGACCAAAACGGTCCGCTTCACCGTTACAAAACGGGATCTGCAGTACTACGACGACGCCAACCTGGACAACGCGCTTGTCTACACGCCGGGCGCCGCGCCGGGCGATCCCGGCGCGAGCAGCGTTGTTTACGGGCGGGGAGACGGGTGGACCGTGGCCCTGAACACGCAGTTCACCGTCACGGCCGGCGGCACGTCCGATCCGGCCGCGCTCGCGGCGCGGGGGGTGTCCGGCGTGTTCACCTACGGGACCCAGCCTTCGACGCCGCCTTCAAGCGGCGGCAGCGGCGGCGGCACCTATTCCGGCGGCGGATCCGGTTCGAGCGGGACGCCCGCCCAGTCGCAGACGACGGGGACGGGGACGGGTTCCAGCGCGGCGCCGGCAGACGCCGTGTCGAAGGGCCTCGTGACGATAGCGATGGAGGAAGGCGCGGAGCCGAGGCTGGGCGCGAACAACACGCTCACGATCCCGGCGGGCGCGACGGCCGAGATCACGACGCCGGGCGGGCCGGTAGTTTCGGCGCCTGGCGGCACGACCATAGCGAGCGACGGCACGGTCACA
>JAISFK010000378.1 GCA_031263625.1 Clostridiales bacterium | reverse complement strand
CGACGTTCAGGTTGCCCATGACCGTCACCCACGCGCAGCCCGCCGGCGCCTTGCTCATCGCGACGCTGAGCAGATCGCAGCAGTATACGGCCGACACGCCGCGCCCAAGGGCGTCCGCGTGGATTTCATATGGCTTCATCCACTTCGCGTACCTGATGCTGCTGCTCACTCCCAGACTTATTCGCAGGGGCAAGAGCGCCGCCGTGTTCGGATTTGCGCTCCACTCGGTGTCGTCGGCATATTTCCTCGCGGAGCTTGCCATAGGCGCGATATTCATCCTGATCTCGCCGGACGGCTACAAGGCCGCGCTGCTGGTTCAGATCTGCGCTGCCGGGCTGTACGGCCTCGCGCTTATTCCCAACATGCTCGCCAACGAGCACACGGCCGGCGCAGAGGAAAAGCGGTCATATCAGATCGACTATGTGAAAAAGGCGTCTGCCGAGCTGAAGAGCCTTTTGGACAGCGTTGGCGACAAAGGGGCGAAGAAAAAGGTGGAAGCGGTCTATGACGCGCTCTACTCCAGCCCTGTCAGATCGCATCCGGGCCTGGCGCAAGCGGAGGCGCAAATCCTCATGTCAATCAGCGACCTCGGCGGCGCGGTCGCGGAGGGAAACGCGGAGCGTGCCGCCGCGCTGGCGGATTCGCTGCTCATTGCGGTCGGCGAGCGCAACCGCCAGCTTAAAATGCTGAACTAAAGTGGGCTATGCCCGCAGCCCAAGTTGGATGGAACGGGAAAGCACGGTTTCCCCATTCCTCGCGGGCGCATTGCGCGCGCGGCGCGAGAATTTCACAGACGCGCTGAACACTGGGCTCGCGCTGTTTTGCAGGCGCTGACTTTTATTCGCACTTCGTCTTCGAGCGCGCGGATATGGCTGGGTGCTTGTCAAGAAAAATCGCTGAAAATAGCACGAGAAAAGAGTCTGCAACAAATGCCCGCTGACATAAGAAAACAGAGAGCTGCGTTTTCGTCCCCCGTCCGTTCCCCAAAAAGCCAAGTGCCACAACGAAGCACGACGGCTTTTCGCGGGCAGAGAAATGCGATTGCGGGAGCAAGAGCGTTTCGGCAGATCGCGCAAAGCGTCCGCAGACGCCGCATCCCCCTCGGAGAGCCCACGGGACACCTTTGCCGAGAAGCGGAAAGTGTCAAAGCGGGTCATATACTTCCGTGCGGGAGTATATGAAACGTTCCAGCTCTGCCGTTTTGCGGCCTCATTTCAACGACCGCCGTCACCGCATCTGACTGAAAGACGTAGGACTTGAATTTAAGTTTCATACTACGTCCTCCAGCCGCTTTGCCAACTCCGGCAAATCTTCTTGTATAATCTGCCAGATAAGCGGCGCGTCAACGTCGTCATACCCGTGAACAATGCGGTTGCGAACGCCTATTATTTGCCGCCACGGAATTTCGTTATGAGCTTTGTAAAAATCATCGTCAAGGCGGCCTGCCTGCTCCCCGATTTGTAGCAAATTCATAGCGCGAATTAGCGCACACACATCCCGCATATTCGAGTTTTCCAAGGGTAAAACCTATGACGATTTCTGTGCGGACGGCGTGCTTTACGATGCGATTGTTATGGCTTTGGCGTTTTTATCCATAAATTCTCACCCCGCTGTTTCTTATTTCGGTTTCCATACGGGATTCGGGTTTTATGTGCGTCACGTCAAACACGTCAACGGCTTTCCCCAGCGCGGCTTCAATGTCGTTCGCCAGACCAATGAACTTAAACCCGCGCAGACCACTGTCCACGAGCAAGTCCACGTCGCTTTTCTCGTCTGCTTCGCCCTTGCTGTACGAACCGAACAACACGGCGCTTCTCACGCCGCGCTCCCTAAGCACGGGAATAAGTCGCTCCTTCAGTTCTTCCATATTGTAAATCATGCAATCAACCTCCGTCATAGCCCCCGAATGGCAATGCCCTTGTCCCGCAGGCACAGCTTGACATTGTTCTTATCGGTGGAATTGTTAAAGCAACAGAGAGCGGCGCATATCCGCAGAAGCACAGCGGCGTTCACCGTTTCGCCGCGATTCAGCTAACTTATTTTCATCAACAATCCTCCGTATGTGATTGCTCACTATAATAGTATAACACAAAATGCGGCTTCCGAATATCGATTCGCCGTTGAGAAATACAGCACCGACCAGGCTGTTTTCGTGCGCAAAAAATTATACTCGTGTTCGATTGGAAATTCCGACCGCAATTTGCGGTCGGACAGAGGAAACGAGTATTACTGACTCGCGTTAATGGAAAATTCAAATGCTCGTCAGTATAGCTGGCCTTGATGCTGCCTGTTTTATTAGGCGGCATCGTTTCAGCGCACAACATACATTCGTATGTACTTATTGTCAAAACACGCGGCGGCGGATATCGCTGGTGGTTTGAAATACACTGCAAAGGAATAAAAGGAGAGCCAGATGAGCAAAAAAGCAGTTGTTATACTTGTGGCCGTTGCAATAGTTATCGGCGTTGCCTTGGGGGGCATCAGCAAGCTGACCGGCATTGATTTCAACCCGTTGCTGATTATAGGCGGGCCAGTCGCTTTCAGTGCTATCGGCGGCGCAATAGGAACAGCGATAATAAAGGCAAGAAAAAATGACAGCGTTGCGGGCGCAGGGCCGCTTTAGCGCAGCCCGCTTTAGTGCAGCCCGCTTTAGTGCAGGGCCGCTTTAGCGCAGGGCCGCTTTAGCGCAGGGCCGCTTTAGCGCAGGGCCGCCACCAGGGCCTCGGCGCTTTTCGCGGCGAGCGCGAGCGCGCGGCTTTTTTCCGGGATGTCCGCGAGCGTGTGGGCGTCGGAGCTGGATATTATGCGCTTGGCGGCGAGCACGGGGTTCGACTTCGCGAGCGCCGGCAGCCGCGACAGGTCTTTCACTTCGTAGCAGGAAAAAGCGTATTCCTCCGGGATGAACCCAAGGTTGGCGATCAGGCTGTTGGACGATCGGTCTATGTGCGCCGGGACGGCCGCGCCCCCGTAGCCCGCCACGAGCGCCGGAAGATCGTCTATGCCTATGTCGCACGCGGACAGGAGCAGCCGCCGCTCCTCGCCCGCCGGCTCGTCGCTGGCGTCGAGGATGATCTGCCGCCCGAATATGTCGGGGCGGTTTTCTATGTCCGGCAGCAGCCGGTAGATAAAGCCGTCGAACGACATC
>JAISFK010000322.1 GCA_031263625.1 Clostridiales bacterium | reverse complement strand
TATGGGCAAACGGCTGCTTATTGCTATAATTAAAGTTTACAGGAAATATATCTCCCCGCTGAAGAAGCCATGCTGCAGATACTATCCGACTTGTTCCGAATACGCTTTGCAGGCCGTTTTAAAGCACGGTTTTTTCAAGGGCTCGCTTATGGCCGCGTGGCGCCTGTTGCGCTGCAACCCGTTCAGCAGGGGCGGCATCGACCCCGTCAAGTGACAGGGCCGCGCCGGCGGCATGGGCGCGTGGCTGGCTTGGCGCATGGCCGGCCTGGCGGGCCAGAAGCCTGTCGGGCATGCGGTTTGCCGCATAGGCTGGCGGGGATTGAAACTGCCGGGCGCGGTAGGAAGCATGCACGTAGTTGGCGCCGCCGCCCGCGAGGGTGGCGTGGATTGAAACCACGCATCCCGCAGAGATTCGGCGCTGTCGAGCCGCTCGCCACCCGCGAGGGTGGCGTGGATTGAAACATAAGAACACGGGACGGAAGCGTCGTCGCGTTCAGTCGCCACCCGCGAGGGTGGCGTGGATTGAAACGCTGCGTGATACCCCTACCGTAAAATCGTTTTGACGTCGCCACCCGCGAGGCTGCGTCGGCGGGCGGCGAAAACGTTGGAGCGAATAACTGAATGTTGGAGTGATTAACGAAAATGTTTGACATACTGCTTGTCCCGCTCGGCAAATTGATGGCTTTCATATACCATTATCTGTCATTTGAAAATTATGGCGTCGCCATAGTCATTTTTACCATCCTCACGAAGCTCGCCCTGCTCCCGCTGACCATCAAGCAGTACCAGGGCACCGCGAACATGCAGCGCCTGAACCCCAAGCTGGAGGAGCTGAAAAGGCAGTACGGGAGCGACAAGCAGCGGCTGAACGAAGAAACCATGAAGCTGTACCAGCAGGAGAAGATCAACCCCATGGGGAGCTGCCTCCCGCTGCTGATACAGTTTCCGATCATAATCGCCCTGTACAACATCATCACCAGGCCGCTCCAGTACATGATAGGGAAGTCCCAGGAGCAGATCACGGCGCTGAAGGAGCTTTACCTCAGGCTGTCCGAAACGACGAGCGCGTATGTCCAGGATCTGCAGATGCTGAACTTCTTCAAGACCAGCCCGGAGTCCATGAAGCAGGCCGTGAGCGGCGGCCTGCTTGCCGAGACGGATCTTATCAATATGAATTTCCTTGGGCTGGATCTCAGCAAGACGCCCACGTATTCGACGGAGCTGCTGTTCGGCCCGGATATGTCCACGTACCTCCCGCTGCTGCTCGTGCCGCTTGTCGGCGTGGTGTCCACGTACATCTCCAGCAGGGTGTCCATGCTCGCCAACGCCCAGCAGGCCCAGACGCAGCAGTCGTCGATGAACAAGACCATGATGCTGATGGGCCCCATCATGACGCTCATATTTTCGTTCCAGCTGCCGGCGGGCGTGCTGATCTACTGGATCGCCGGGTATATAATACAGATCGCGCAGCAGCTGTATATCAATGAGCGCGTGCTGAAGATCGGCTGGCTGGGCAACAAAAAGCCGCCGGCGCCCGACGCGCCCCGGCCCGCTGCGGGCAAGGCGCAGGCGAAGGGCGGGAGCGCGCCCGCGCTCGCCTCCGGCGATTCCGCTGTTGCTGGCGGCGGAGGCGGGGCCGCCGTTGGCGAGCTGGCCGTGGCCGCGCAGGGGGCTTCGGGCGCGCAGGGCGGAGCAATCGCGGGCGGGCCCGCTGCTTCCGGCGGCGGGGATGCCGTTGGCGGCGAGGCTGCGGCTGGCGGCTCGGCGCCGCCGGGAGCGGAGGGCGCGGGCGCCCAGGGCAAGAAGCCGGCGGGCTCGGCGTCTTCGTCGGCGGCGTCCAGCCAGCGCTCCAGCGCGAATAAAAACTACGGCAGCACCAAGCACAAAAAGAAGAAGTGAGCGCGCGGCGGCCGCCGCGCACCTCGTTTTGCGCCAAAACTCGTAAAGGAATGGTTATAATAATGAGCAGAGTGTCAGAAAAGACGGCAAAGACGGTGCCGGAGGCGATAGGGCTGGCTTTAGGCGAATTGGGGCTGGCGATTGGCGACGTTGAGGTGGAAGTCCTGGACGAGGGCAAGTCCGCGATATTCGGCCTGCTGGGCGGCAAGCTGGCGAAAGTCCGCGTGACGGCGCTCGACAACCGGCAGGGCGGCGGCCTTGGCGAAGACGGCGGGCGCGGCGCGGGCGGGTTTGGCGCCCAGGCGCCCGGCGCGGCGGGCGATGACGGCGATGATGGCGACGCCGGCGACGGCGGCGGCGCGCATGCGGGCGGCGCCGGGCAGGCGGGATACGGAGGCCGCGCGGCGGACGAGGATGCCGGCGGCGGGGAGGACGGCGAATACGCCGAAAGCGCCGAAGACGGCGAGGACAGCGAGGATGGCGAAGACGGCGAAGACGCCGGATACCTGCAGCCGGACGTCCACGAGGACGCGCTCAAAGCCATGGAGTTTCTGGACGAGCTGTTTCGGCGCGTGCATGTCGCGGTCCAGATGGACGCCGAGGAGCGGGAAGGCGGCGTGTACATCCGCATAAGCAGCGAGGACAGCGGAATCCTGATCGGGCACAGGGGCGAAACGCTGGATGCGTTCCAGTACCTGGCCAACCTGTGCGTCAACAAGGGCCGCGAAGTCTACACCCGCGTGTCGCTGGACATAGAGGACTACAGGAAAAAGCGCGAGGACGCGCTGATTAAGCTCGCCGAGCGCGCGGCGGAAAAGGTGATCCGCCTGCGCCGGAACATGACGCTGGACCCGATGAACTCATACGAGCGGCACGTCGTCCACACGGCGCTTCAAAGCAATCCGAGGATAGAAACGCACAGCGTGGGCGAGGAGCCGAACAGGAAGATTGTCGTGTCGCTGAAGAACAGGGGCGGCTACTATTCAAGCCAGCGGCGCTTCTGAGGCGGGGTTGCGAGCCATGCCGGAGCTGAGCGCGGAGCTGAGCGGCCCCGAACTTTCGCGCGGCGGCGACACGATCGCGGCCGTCGCCACGGCCAGCGGGGCGGGCGCGATCGGCATAGTCCGAATGAGCGGCGCGGATGCGTTTGCCATAGCCGGCTCGATGTTTCGCGGGAAAAAGCGGTTTGATCGGATTAAATCCCATACGGTGTCGTATGGGTTTATTGTTGATGCCGGGGACGCCGGAGTCGCCGAAGGCGCAGGGGATGGCGGCCCCGGCGGCTCAGACGGCCCAAGCGGCCCCGGCGGCTCAGACGGCCCAGGTGAGCCATGCGGTTCGGGCGGCTCAGGCGGCCCAGACGGTTCAGGGATCGGCGATACGGGATTCCACGGCTCTGGATTCGGCGGTGGCGATTCGGGATTCGGCGACTCTGGGTTCGGCAGCTCAGGGCTCGCGCCGGCCGAAAAGCTCGACGAAGTCCTGCTCATAAAAATGAAGGCGCCGCGCACGTACACGCGGGAGGACGTCGTGGAGATCCACTGCCACGCGGGGCCCGACGTGACGCAGCGCGTTTTGCGGCTCGCGCTGCGCAAGGGGGCGAGGGCGGCTGAGTCGGGCGAGTTCACGAAGCGCGCGTTTCTCAACGGCAGGCTCGACCTGACGCAGGCCGAGGCCGTCATGGACATCATCGCCTCGACGAGCGAGATGGGAACCAGGGCCGCGCTGAAGCTGCTGGAGGGCGGCCTGCGCTCGCTTGTCGGCGACATTCGCGGGCAGCTGCTCGATTTGATCGCGTCGCTGGACGTCTGCCTGGACTTTCCCGAATACAGCGAGGATCAGAGCGCCGTCGCGGGCGCGGAGGCGTCGCTCCGAGAGATGGAGGGCCGGCTGTCGCGGCTGGCCGACAGCCACGACAGGGGCAGGGCCGCTAGGGAGGGCCTGTCGGCGGCGATCGTCGGCAAGCCGAACGTCGGGAAATCGACGCTCCTCAACGCCCTGGCCGGCGGCGATCGCGCGATTGTCACGAGCGTGCCCGGAACGACGCGGGACGTGATCAGCGAATATGTGAATTTGGGCGGCTATACCGTCAGGTTCTCCGACACGGCGGGCATACGCGAAACGGGCGACGCCATAGAGTCCATCGGCGTCAGGAAGTCGCTCGATGCCCTGGAAGTCGCCGACCTGGCCATTGCCGTGCTCGACGCGAGCGAGGGCGAGGGCGCCCTGGACGGGCTTGAGGCCGCGCTCGGCAGGTTGCGCGGCAAATGGGTTTTGGCGCTGATCAACAAGACGGATCTGTCGGACGCCGTGCGCACTGGGCAGATCAGGCGCGAGATATCGGAGCGGTTCGCGGAGCCGCCGTTCGCGGTCATCGAGGCTTCGCTGGCGAGCGGCGGCCGGCATGTCGCGGCCGGCGAGCCCGGCGCCGCGCGAAGCTCCGCGCAGGGCGCCAGCGGCGTTGTTCAGGGCGGCGCGCCGGCAGGCGGGTCAGGCGTTGCGCAGGGTGGAGCGGCGGCAGTTGGCTCATGCGCGGCGCAGGGCGGTGCGGAGGCAAGCGAACCAGGCGCGACGCGCGGCGTTGCAAAGAGCGTTGCGCAGGGCGGCGCCGGCATTGCGGCCGACGATCCCGGCGCGGCGGCGGCCGTCGCAATGATCGGCGAGGCGATAAAGGAGATGCTTTGCGGCGGCGCGGCGCCCGGCGGCGACTACGGCATATTGACGAACGAGCGGCAGCACGCGCTGATTCAAAGGTGCCTGGCCTCGATACGGGCGGCGGGCGAGGCGCTGCGGGGCGGGCTCCCGCCGGAGATGCCGATCATCGACATGGAGGACGCGCTGTCGGCGCTGAGGGAGATATCCGGCGACGCGGTTCCGGACGATGTCATCGACAGAATATTTTCAAATTTTTGCGTCGGCAAATGAGGCGCCGGCGCGAAAGCGCGGGCGGGCCGCTTCGCCCGCGCGCGGAGGGTGGTGGAGTGGCATGGATGCGGCGGATGCGCGCGATTTTGCGCCGGGCGGCGATGAGGATGGCGGAGGGCGCGGCGACTGCGGCGGCCATGGCGACGGCCGTGCCGGCGGAGGCGGCGCCTTGGGCGACGGCCGTGCCAATGACTATGGCTATAATGGCGCCCATGGCTGCGGCGAGGGCGGGCGCGGCGACTATGCCGATTATAATAGCGGCAGCGGCGATTATGTCGGCGGGAGCTACGACGCGATAGTCGTCGGCGCCGGCCACGCCGGCTGCGAGGCCGCGCTTGCCGCCGCCCGGCTTGGCCTGAAGACGCTCGTGCTGTGCATAAATCTGGACAGCATCGCCAACATGCCGTGCAATCCGAGCATTGGCGGCACGGGCAAGGGGCACCTCGTGCGCGAGGTGGACGCCCTAGGCGGCGAGATGGGCAGGGCAGCCGACAGGAACACGATCCAGTCGAGGATGCTGAACAGGGCCAAAGGCCCTGCGGTTTTCTCGCTGCGCGCCCAGGTTGACAGGCGATCGTACCAGAGATACATGAAAATGGCGCTGGAGAGCCAGCCGAACCTGGACGTCCGGCAGGCCGAGGCCGTGGAGATACTGACGGCGCGGGGCGGCGTTTCTGCGTCAGATGGCGGCGCTTCGGCACGGAGCAGCGACGCTTCGGCGCAGGGTGGCGGCGCATTGCTACAGAACAGCGGCGCTTCGGCGCCTAATGGCGACGAATCGGCACGGGGCGGCGGCGCTTCAGCGCAAAGTGGCGACGTTTCCGCGCCCGCCCGCCCCGCCCCGCGCGGGCAGGGGGATTGCAGGCCGCGCGTCGCCGGCGTGCGCGTCCACACGGGCACTGTCTTCGCCGCAAAGTCCGTCATTCTGGCCACCGGCACATACCTGAAGGCGCGCGTGATCGTCGGCGACTACAGCCGCGAGAGCGGGCCGGACGGGCTGTTCGCGGCGGGACCGCTCTCCGGCTGCCTGCGCGGCCTGGGCGTGCGCCTGCTCAGGTTCAAGACCGGCACGCCCGCGCGCGTGAACGGCCGCAGCGTGGATTTCGCGAAAATGGAGGAGCAGCCGGGGGA
>JAISFK010000302.1 GCA_031263625.1 Clostridiales bacterium | reverse complement strand
TTGCCAGTTCTATCCAGATCGGGTTGACAACCTGATATTGCACATGTATAATGATTTTCAGCTCCGAGAACTCCGAGAATGGGAAGGGAATGGGCGATATGTCAATGAACGCCGCCTCGCCGAGGCACAGGCTGTACGACCAGTCGTTTGAGCACGACTCATGCGGCATCGGCATGCTGGTCAACATTAAGGGTGAGAAGTCGCACCGGCTCGTGGAGGACGCCATAGGCATCCTCGGCCGCCTGGCGCACAGGGGCGGCGTCGGCGACGAGCCGGAGTCCGGCGACGGAGCCGGCATCTTGCTGCAGATACCCCACGCGTTCATGGTGCGCGCCGCGGAAAACGAGGGCTTCGCGCTGCCGGACGCCGGCGGGTACGGAGTGGCGATGATGTTCGCATCGCCCGATCCGGGCCGCTGCGCCGGCACGGTGGAGGCGTTTTGCGGCATCGTCGCGCGCGAGGGCCTGGCCGTGCTGGGAACGCGCGTCGTGCCAGTCTACCCGGAGTGCGTCGGGCAGACGGCGCGCGAGGTGTGCCCGAGCATCAGGCAGATCTTCGTCGAAAAGCCCAAAGGCATGTCGGAGCCGGACTTCGAGCGCAAGCTGTACGTCATCTCCAAGATCGCGCAGGCAGAGATCCGCTACAGCCCGGCGTCGATCCCGGATCTGTACTACTTCCTCTCCAGCATATCGTCGCGCACCATCGTGTACAAGGGCATGCTGCTGCCCAGCCAGCTCTCCGCGTTCTACCTCGACCTGCGCGACGCGCTGTTCGAGTCCTCCATCGCCCTCGTCCACTCGCGCTTCTCCACGAACACGTTCCCCAGCTGGGAGCGCGCGCACCCGATACACCATCTCATACACAACGGCGAGATCAACACGATCCGGGGCAACGTGAACTGGGTCAAGGCCCGCGAGGCCATGCTGAAGTCAGATCGGTTCGGCGCGGACCTGAAAAAGGTCATGCCCGTCGTCAACGAGGACGGCAGCGACTCGGCCATGCTGGACGACTTCGTGCGGCTGCTGCTGCACTCTGGCTACAGCCTCGCGGAGGCCATGATGATGGCCATCCCCGAACCGTGGGAGAACGTCGGGACGATGGATCCGCAAAAGCGCGCCTTCTACGAGTACAACAGCTGCCTGCTCGAGCCGTGGGACGGCCCGGCGGCCATCGCGTTCACGGACGGCAGGGTCGCGGGCGCGACGCTGGACAGGAACGGCCTGCGCCCGTCGCGCTACTACCTGACGCGCGACGGCACGCTGATACTCGCGAGCGAGGTCGGCGTGCTGGACATCCCTCCGGGGGACATCGTGAGGAAGGACAGGCTGCGCCCTGGGCGCATGCTGCTCATAGACACGGAGAAGAAGCGGATCATCGAGGACAGCGAGCTCAAGGCAGCGGTGTCCTCGTCGAGGCCATACGGCAGGTGGCTCGCCGAGAACCTCGTGAAGCTGGACGACCTGCCGCCGGCGCCGAAGGGCGGGGGGCGCGGCGACACGTGGCACGACCTCATAAGCAAGAAGCGCCAGCGCAACTCCGACGAGCCATACGAGCAGGCGCTGCTCAAGGACTTCGTCGGGCTGGAGCTGCTGCTCGCGAACAAGGAGAACGACGGGCAGAGCGGCATATCGCTGCTGCAGGAGCAGAAGATCTTCGGCTACACGTGGGAGGACCTGAACCTCACGCTCAAGCAGATAGCGGCCGAGGGGGACGACCCCGTGTCGTCGATGGGCATAGACACGCCGCTGGCCGTGCTCTCGAACCGGCCCCAGCTCCTGTACAACTATTTCAAGCAGCTGTTCGCCCAGGTGACGAACCCGCCGATCGACGCGATACGCGAGCAGATCGTCACGTCGTCCGACATACAGTTCGGCAGCGAGGGCAACCTGCTGGAGCCGGACGCGAAAAACTGCCGCATGATCAGGCACCACACGCCGATCCTGCTGGACGGCGAGCTCGCCAAGCTGAAAGCGCTCGAGCTGGACGGCTTCGCGTGCCTGACGCTGCCGATCCTGTTCAACGCGAGGGAGAAGCGCGGCCTCCAGAAGGCGCTCGACGACCTGTTCTTCGCGGCCGACATCGCCATGAACAGCGGCTACAACATCATCGTGCTGTCGGACAGGGGGGCGGCGGAATACAAAATCCCCATCCCGGCGTTGCTGGCGGTTTCCGGGCTCCACCAGCATCTGGTGCGCAAGGGCACGCGCACGAAGATCAGCCTGATCGTCGAGACGGGCGAGGCCCGCGAGGCGCACCACCTCGCGCTGCTGATCGGCTTCGGCGCGACCGCCGTGTGCCCGTACCTCGCCTACCGGACGCTGGCGCAGATGTGCGGCGACCGCATGATCGGCTATGGCGACGGCGATAACGGGGGCGAGGGCGATGCTGCGGCCGAGGCCGCGCGCGTCTACCGCAAGGCCATGACGAAGACGATCGTCAAGATAATGTCGAAGATGGGCATATCGACCGTGCGCAGCTACCACGGCGCGCAGATCTTCGAGGCCCTCGGCGTCAGCGACGCGGTCATAGACCGCTACTTCACGGGCACCGTCTCGCGCATAGGCGGCGTCACGCTCGCGGAGATCGAGCAGGAGGCGCGCCAGCGCCACGCGGCCGCCTTCGAGCCGGTCACGCGGGACGAGCCGCTGGATCCGGGCGGCGACTACAAGTGGCGCAAGCGCGGCGAGTACCACCTGTACAACCCCGAGAACATCTACTACCTCCAGCAGGCGTGCCGCACGGGCAGCTACGAGATGTTCAAGGTCTTTTCCGAGCGGGTCAACATGCGGACGCGCGAGCTGAAGAACATCCGGGGGCTGCTGCGCATCGTCACGGCGGACAAGCCGATACCCATCGACCTCGTGGAGCCCGTCGAGAGCATAGTGAAGCGCTTCAAGACCGGCGCGATGTCATACGGCTCCATCAGCCAGGAGGCGCACGAGTGCCTGGCCATAGCGATGAACAGGCTCGGCGCGAAGTCCAACACCGGCGAGGGCGGCGAGATGCCGGAGCGCTTCGCGCCGGATCCCGACGGCACGAACCGCTGCAGCGCCATCAAGCAGGTGGCTTCCGGGCGATTCGGCGTGACCGTCCACTACCTGAACAACGCCAAGGAGATCCAGATAAAGATGGCCCAGGGCGCGAAGCCCGGCGAGGGCGGGCACCTGCCCGGCAAGAAGGTGTACCCGTGGATAGCCAAGGCGCGCTACTCCACGCCGGGCGTCGAGCTCATATCGCCGCCGCCGCACCACGACATATACTCGATAGAGGATCTGGCGCAGCTGATCCGCGACCTCAAAAACGCGAACCGCGACGCGCGCATAAGCGTGAAGCTCGTGTCCGAGGCCGGCGTCGGCACGATCGCCGTCGGCGTCGCGAAGGGCCTCGCGGACGTCATAGTCATCAGCGGCTACGACGGCGGCACGGGCGCGGCGCCGCGCACGAGCATAAGGCACGCCGGCCTGCCGTGGGAGCTGGGCGTCGCCGAGGCGCACCAGAGCCTGCTGCTGAACAACATGCGCAGCCGCGTCGTGCTCGAGACGGACGGCAAGCTCATGACGGGGCGCGACATCGTGATCGCCGCCCTGCTGGGCGCGGAGGAGTTCTCCATGGCGACCGCGCCGCTCGCAGTCATGGGCTGCGACATGATGCGCGTCTGCAACCTCGACACCTGCCCCGTCGGCATCGCGACGCAGAACCCGCTTCTGCGCGGGAAGTTCGTCGGGAAGCCGGAGTACGTGGAGAACTTCATGCGCTTCGTCGCGCAGGAGATACGCGAGTGGATGGCGCGGATCGGCGCGCGCCGCTTCAGCGACCTGATCGGCCACGTCGAGCTGCTGCGCCAGCGGGCCGCGTCCATCAACGACAAGGCCAAGACCGTTGACCTGTCCGAGCTGCTCTACCAGCCCAAGGCGGCCGACGACGCGCTGTCCCGCTACTGCACGAAGCGGCAGGACCACGCGCTGGAGCGCGCGCTGGACCAGAACACTCTGCTGCCGCTATGCCGCAACGCCATCGAGCAGCGCGGCAAAAAGGCGCGCTGCCATCTGCCCATCAGCAACAGCGACCGCACGGTCGGCTGCCTGCTGTCGAGCGAGATAGCCCGCAAGTACGGGCCGGACGGCCTGCCCGACCGCAGCATACAGCTGCGCTTCAGCGGTTCCGCCGGCCTGAGCTTCGGCGCGTTTCTCATAAATGGCGTCGAGATGACGCTGCTCGGCGACGCGAACGACTACGTCGGCAAGGGGCTGTCCGGCGGCAGGATCATCGTGGCGCCGCCAGAGGGCGCCGGCCCGCAGTTCGACCCCGGCGAGAACATCATCATAGGCAACGTGGCGCTGTACGGCGCCACGTCCGGCGAGCTGTACGTGAGGGGCGTCGCGGGCGAGCGCTTCGCCGTGCGCAACAGCGGGGCCACGGCGGTCGCGGAGGGCGTCGGCGAGCACGGGTGCGAGTACATGACGGGCGGGCGCGTCGCGATCCTCGGCAAGACGGGGCGCAACTTCGCCGCGGGCATGTCCGGCGGCGTCGCGTATGTGCTGGACGGCGACGGGAGCTTCGGGGCCAGCTGCAACAGGGCGATGGTGTCGCTGTGCGCGCTGGACGCGCAGGACGAGGCGCGGCTCCGCGACATGCTGGAAAAGCACGCGCTCTACACGGGCAGCGAGCGCGCGAAGGCACTGCTCGCGGACTTCCCGGCCTCCGCGCGGGCTTTCGTGAAGGTCATCCCGGACGACTACCAGAACGTCCTGAACGCCATATCGGAGGCCGAGAGGCTGAACATAGCGACGGACGACCAGCTGCTGTACGCGTTCAACGCGATCATGTCCGCGCCGGCGCGGGGCGGCGACGGGGAGCGGGATGGCGCGGGCGCTGGCGCTGGCGACACGGCGAGTGAGGCTGGCGCGACGACGGCCGGAAAGGCGAAGGGCCGCAGAAAAGCTGCGGGCGCGGCAGCCGGAAAGGCTGGCGCGGCGGCGGCGGGCGCATGCGGCGCTGAGGGCGACGGCAGGGGCGCTGGCAGCACGGTGAGTGGGGCTGGCGCGGCGACGGCCGGAAAGGCGAAGGGCCGCAGAAAAGCTGCGGGCGCGGCAACCGGAAAGGCTGGCGCGGCGGCGGCGGGCGCAGGCGGCGCTGAGGGCGACGGCAGGGGCGCTGGCAGCACGGTGAGTGAGGCTGGCGGGGGCGCGGGTGCCCGCGCTGGCGCAGGCAGGGCGAAAGCCGCCGGCAGAGCGAAATCCGCCGAAAAAGCCGCGCAGGCGTCCAAGCGCCCGCCGGGCAGGCCGCGCAAAAAGGCGCTCGCGGAAACGGGCGGCGGCGCCTGAGCCAGAAGCGCCTGAGCCAGAAAGGCGCCGGCATGGGCGCCGGCATGCATGGCGCGGGCGGCTCGCAGGCGACGCGGGCAGCAATGCGGGCAACGCGGCCCGCGCCTGCGGCAAGGGCATTGCCGACTAGCCAGGGCGGCATTGCCGGGCAAGGAGATTGCAAAAGTCAGGAGGACTTCTTCATATGGGAAAGCCGACGGGTTTTTTGGAATACGCGCGCGCCGATGCCGAGCACAGGCCCATCCGCGAGCGCGCCGCAGACTATGACGAGTTTTTGCTTGCGCAGGACGCGGGCGCCCTGCGCACACAGAGCGCGCGCTGCATGGACTGCGGCGTGCCGTTCTGCCACGCGGGGATCATCGTCGATGGCCTCTCCATCGGCTGCCCGCTGAGCAATCTCATACCAGAGATAAACGACCTCGTGTACCACGGCGAGATAGAGCAGGCATACGCGAGGCTGTGCAAGACGCACCCGTTCCCGGAGATCACGGGAAGGGTCTGCCCCGCCCTGTGCGAGGGCTCGTGCACGCTGGGCGAGCACGAGCCGCCCGTGGCGGTCAAAGAGATCGAGCGCTTCATTATAGACGAAATGCTCATGAGCGGCAAGGTTAAGCCGCGCGTCCCGAAAATTCGCACGGGCAAGCGCGTCGCGGTGGTCGGGTCGGGCCCGTCCGGGCTCGCGTGCGCGGATCTGCTCAACCAGCTCGGGGACAGCGTGACCGTGTTCGAGCGCGCCGACCGCCCCGGCGGCCTGCTGATGTACGGCATCCCCAACATGAAGCTCGGCAAGCCGCTCGTGCTGAACCGCGCGCGGCTGCTCGAGGAGGAGGGCGTGCAGTTCCAGCTGTCCACGGAGGTCGGCAGGGAATACCCCGTGCTGCGGCTGATGAAAGAATTTGACGCCATCGTGCTGTGCGCCGGCGCCACGCAGGAGCGCCAGATCGGCGTCCCCGGCAGCCAGCTGTTCGGCGTGTCGCCGGCGGTGCGCTACCTGACGCGGGCGACGAAGAACCTGCTGGACGCGACGCCCGCCGCGGACGAGCCGCTCAACGCGAAAAACAAGGACGTCATCGTCGTGGGCGGCGGCGACACTGGCACGGACTGCGTGGCGACCGCGATCCGCCAGGGCGCGAGGAGCGTGGCGCAGCTGGAGATCATGCCATGCCTGCCCCCGGAGCGCGCCATCGGCAACCCCTGGCCGCTGTGGCCGCGAACGTTCAAGACGGACTACGGCCAGCAGGAGGCCATCGAGCTGTTCGGCGCGGATCCGCGCGAGTACCTGACCACTGTGAAGGAGCTGCACGGCGACGAGCACAACCGCGTCGCAAGCGCGACGACGGTGCAGGTTTCGTGGCAGAAGCAGAACGGCAGGCTCGTGCCCGTCGAGATCGCCGGCACGGAGAGGCTGCGCCCCGCCGGCCTCGTGCTCACCGCGATGGGCTTCACCGGGCCGGAGAGGCTGCTCATCGACCAGCTCGGGCTCGAAACGGACGCGCGCGGCAACGTGCGGACGGACGA